>JAMCVZ010000042.1 GCA_023476565.1 Nitrospirota bacterium | reverse complement strand
CCCATTTTTCGTCTCTTCCTCTTATCGCTCATTTCATCTTTTCCGGGGTATTCCTTTTTCCTGCACACGTAGAGACCTTTTGTTAATTTCGTACAAGACAAGCAAGTGCTATGCCGAACAGTGTTGGAACCGTCCCATTTATTTATTTGGCAGTATCTGCGGCTCAAAGGTTCCTTTCCGATCCCGGGGCACTTTGACCGGGATTTCTCCCTGCTCTCCCGTTATTGTCTTCTTTGAGCTTCCGTTTCGACTGTTGCCGCTGTGCCTGCCCTTTATTTCGTGCTTGGCATAGCCAAGATGATGTGTCATCTCTCCCTGCATACAGCGCTCCAGGACTGCCTTGGTCAACTGCTTTAAAAGCCCTTTCTCTCCAAGTATTTCTTCAGGGCTGCCGATAATTCTTTAGTAGCTCGTCTAACAGCTCGTCTCTGATTTCCATTCTCTCTCCTTCTTGTAGTAGGTCTATTATCCCCTTAATTCCGGCCATTGGACGACATCCGGGGAATCGATATGCATCCAGTAAACGCCTCTTTTTTCCCATCCCATAATCATGCCCAATTTCTCACCCTCTTGAAAAGCCGCAATCCCTTACTACAAGCCGTTTCGCAAAGATTCACTGCTATTTTCTACCCACACTCTTTCACGATGAGCCATAATAAAAATAGGATGAAGTCGCCATACATATTGGAATTGGGCGATTGGGTAATGCAATTCGTGAACTTTTACAAAAAACAGCATAACAGACGCATCAACGCAAAAGCCGCCGCTACTCGGCTCGGCCGTTAAGAGATAAGAGCTTTTCTTGAGAAATGAGAAATACAGAAAGAATGCTAAGGAATAATAGCGTATTTTATTCCCTCGCCCTTTGACAACCGCTCAAGGGCAACGGGCAGTTCTTTCAGAGGATAACCGCCGCTTATCAGGGGAGAGAGGTTTAAAGGGCCGTTTAAAAGCCCGTAGGCGGTTTTAACATCCTGAGGAGCAAAATGGAAGACCCCTTTTAAGGTCAGCTCATCGTAATGGAGCCTGTAGGTATCGTAGGTTACTATCGTATCCTTCCTGACCCCGCCGAACAGGATGACGGCGCCGCCCCTCCGCACATAATTGACCGCGGTTTCCCATACGTCAAGCTGTCCTGTACACTCGAAGACGAAATCGACGCCGAGTCCGTTGGTAAATTCTCCGACGGCAGTGGCCAGCTCGGACGCATGTACAATCATATCGGCGCCGAGCTTTTTTGCAAGATTCAATCTTTCCAGTTCCAAGCCTGTTATCATTGTTTCCGCGCCTTTCAGCTTGGCGAGCAGAAGGTGCAGAAGCCCGATAGGACCTGTGCCTATTATCGATACCTTATCCCCCTGCTTTATATTCAGGCCGTGCATGCCGTGCACAACGCATGAAAGGGGTTCGAGCAGCGCAGCCTCTTCAAACCCGAGATGTTCAGGTTTCCGGAAAAGGTTCTGTTTCACGATATGGGCGGGCAGCAGGATATATTCGGCAAAGGCTCCCAACACTTTCGTGCTCATGATGTTTTCGCAGAGGTTGAAGAGCTTTTTTTTGCAATACCTGCATTTAAGACACGGGGCGCTGTGGACCGCCATTACGCTGTCCCCTGCCTTGAATTTTTTGACACCTCTGCCGGTGTCCGCAACTATTCCCGAAAATTCGTGCCCGAACACACCGGGCATCGGTATCATGGGATGCCCCCTGAGGAACGCTTTCAGGTCGGTGCCGCAGGTGAGGGCCGCCTTGATCTTTACAAGCACCTCCTCTCGGGAGGGCTCGGGCGCAGCCACTTCTCTCAGCTCGACCATCCCGGGTTTTATCAGATAACTTGCAAGCATCAGTTAAATCCTATTCTGCCGCCGCAGAGCTGGCCGGCAATCGAGGCCAGTATGAAAAGGGGTATAAACCTGAAGTCCAGATGGGACATGAGCCGCGCCACGACAACGAACGGTATCGGAATATGGATATACATGAACCATTTGAGCGAATATTTCTTCACGCGGTTCCTGAAATACCCGAACGGGAGGTTAACGGTAAAGGCAAGCAGCAGTATTATCAATAAAGGATGCATATGAAATTATAGTTTAATCCAAGTGTCTCCAAAATGCAATTCGCTGTCAGGAATTGTCAAGCCAATTTAGAAATGTCCTATTTTTACCAAGATAGAAATGTCCGGTTTTTACGCTGCTGCCTTTCGTAGCCGATTCCTCAGTTGTTGCCTCTCGAACATTTGATTAGTTGTCTTTCTCCAGGGGTGATCAGAAGAAGGGACATTTGCTTTTTGGCCCCGCACTCTCCGCACCTCCTTTACCGCATCCTCCACCTGATAGAGCTTTTTATCATGCGCTACCGCGTGGTCGTTCCTCAGGTAAGCGGCGGAGATCAGTAACTGTTTATTGCATCGATAAGGGTCCGCAATCTTCCGAAATCCTTGCGGTTGAAATCGACTACAAGCCGGGGAAGCTCCGCTGTTTCGATTTCGTCAGCCTCTGCGGGCAGGGGGCATGACAGGCATATGTCGCCGCCCGGCATGAGAATATCCGAGAATTGTTTACTGAGTTCCTGAACTGCCTGGGGAGCGATATCCGATGTCAGGCGGATTACCAGCTTTTTATCGACATATCTCTGGCTGTGGTAGCGGTGGTAGAAGCGGCTGACCTTCTCGACAGCGGCATCGGCCGAATAGACCAGTTCGAACAGAGAGAAATCAGAGGGGCCTATGTACCCCCGGGCAAGCAGCTCATCCTCAAAGAAGCGTATGCACCGCAACCAGTAGGTGCCGCCGGGTTCATCGACAAGGACGAGCGGCATGGGATTGCGTTTGCCGGTCTGGATAAGGGTAAGCGTCTCCATAGCCTCATCAAGAGTGCCGAACCCCCCCGGAAAAAGCGCTATGGCGCTGGCCTCCTTGAGAAATGCAACTTTTCTATTGAAAAAGTATTTATAGGTGATAAGGCGCGGGTTCCCTTCGAGTGTAGGATTCGGCCTTTGTTCGAAAGGGAGCCGGATATTGACGCCGAAAGAGTTCTCAGGGCCGGCGCCCTCGTTGACCGCCTGCATGATCCCGGCGCCTCCGCCTGTAATGACCATGTAGCCAGCTTCGGCGAGCTTCTTGCCGAAAAGATACGCCATCTCATAAACCGGCTCATCAGGCCGTGTCCTTGCCGAACCGAAGACAGTGACTTTCCGAACCTGCCGGTAGGCGCCGAAAACCTTTGACGTAAACCTCATTTCCTTTAAGGTAGTATTCATCAGTTTAAGATCTGCCCTGGTATCGTCTTCCTGTCCTGCCTTGAGAGCAGCCAGGATCATCTCGCGGACAAGTTCAGGGCGGCGGATATGACCGGCAAGCTCCATTAACTGGTCTATCGCCTCATCTGCCGGGCCGTTGGTTCGTGTAAAGTGAAGGTTCATAATGTGCGTGTTTTTAGACTAATCGCTATTCCAATCTTAACCTTACAGAAATCATTCATGAGAGGAGGGAAAGTAAAACAGTCCCGATATGCAGAGCAGAACACATATCTGCTGATCCTCGTCTTTTATGTTAAAAGGCCAACTCTGCGTTTGTCAAGAAAGCGTAGGCCCAGGGGTCATCCGGTACCTCGAAGAGTTTTGATGCAAGCGTAAGAAATGGGAGGAATACAGCGACAGGCAGGGAATTGCCTGAAAAGGCACGTTCTGCGGGCGGTCTCATTGTAGAGTTGGGGCATAAAACTGATATAATAGCAGGATATTATACGAAGCGGTGCAGTTTAATGAGGGAAATGCCTGAAATAAATTTGGAGATTTTGTACAGCGGGGATTTCCAGTATACACTGACCTCTGTAAATCCCCATGGCCGTACATGCCTGTGTGCCGTCGATATCGTCAGATACGATAACGGAGCGCATTGTGTAATGATGGCGGAGCATAAAAAAAACCAGGGAATATCCGTCACGAATGCCTGTGACCGTATCGCCACACAGCTTTATGCCCGTTTTCTGGCGGCCATTCCTGTCGAAAAGATCGTCTGGCTTGAGCATTGCCCTGCGGGCCGGATGCATAAGGCACACTTGGATTTGATACAGTTTCAGCATGACGGGCCGCGTGCAGGCCCTTTCCCGGCGACAGAGATGAGGGAGGTTGTGTTCAGCAATCCCCGGTGGAAACGTTTTTTTGAATCCCGGCATATTGCGCAGGCTGAGTTCCTGAAGGCATATGGCTATATTTTAAAAGAACTCTGCAATGCGCATATGATCTTTGCCGTCGAGGATAAAAGTGACTATTACTGGCGCGTATGGGCCAATCAGGAAGGCTTTTTTATCGTAAGCGCCAACCCATCGGCGGCGCTTCCAGGTTGCATGCTCGATGTGCACGGGGTAAGCGGTGCGCTTAAGGAGAACCAGCACCTTTTCGGATCCGGCAGTGATATGGAGGAGCAATTCACAACGGCGCTCATGAAAGGATTTCTGAACAAGGGCTTGTGAATTTCAGAGCGTGTTTTTCGCCAGCTCCTTCTTTTTGCCTGCCAGGTCTTTTATAATGCCTATTAAGAAATCCGCATCTTCTTTCAAATCGTCGGCCTTTGATGCGAGCGCATCGAATACTGCCTTTGTTAACCATCCCGCCTTATCGTTAACGATCCTGAATTGGCTGCCGCCGCCCACAACCGCGAGAATTACAAACACAAGCCACACGATGAGAATTCTTTTAATGAATTTAGGCATGATCCTTCCTCCCCTGCTTTCTTGTTGATATCATTCTACCTGGAAAAGGCCGGAACGGGTGTGACGGGCATCACAAAACAGTGCTTTTTATGAAAAGGAGGACTTAAGGAGGAGGTTCCTGTCGTCAAGGACTTCGATTTCCCCATCCCTGACCAGCTTGTTCAGAAACCGGGTCACCGTTTCGCGGGATACCGACGAGTAATCTGCTATATCCTGGTGCGTGAGCTTTATTGTTATAACGGTTCCCCTCTTGTCCTTTACGCCGTATTGCATGCCCATAAGCTTGAGCACTGTTTTGATCCTGTCTTCAGCGCGGGGCATGCTCAGGACCTTAAGTACCATCCACGATTCCCTGAGTCTTGAGCAGAGTATGGAGATGATCTGCCTCAGCACTTTATTGCTTTTGAGCAGATATTCCTCGAAGTCCTTTTTTGACATTATCATGATATGCGTATCTTCCATCGCTATGACGGTAGCGGGCGAGGTCTTTCCGTCAAGCAGGGCCATCTCACCGAAGAAATCACCTGTCTTGTGTACTGCAAGAATATGCTCCTTACCGTCCGGGCTTAAGTGCACGACTTTTACCTTGCCTGAAAGTATAATGTACATGTAATTCTGGGTATCCTCTTCCAGAAAGATTATCTTGTTTCTGGAGAAGTGCTTTTCAACAAGGATGTGCTTAAGTTCCGCGATCTCCTCTTCCGAGAGGCACGCGAAAAAAGGTATCCCCTTTATGACCATATCGTATAAAAGTCTTTTGCTCTTTCCCATAATAGCCCCGCAGGCGGTTTGCAGGCGGTTGTGCGGTCCGCTCAAACCCTTTGGTTCCCTGATTTCCCTAATGATAACATAAAAGTCAGGTTGTGCTTGAGCTATGTTTTGATCACCTTTTAATGCCGATATTTTCAAAGTGAATGGTTCGATGCCCCGGCAGATACCCTTTTTATTGCTTCCAACAGGTATAATTAAATATGTACGCCGGCGAAGAAAAGGCATGGGAGATACTGTCAGGACTCAGCCCTGCTGCTGTATGCAGGGAGTCCGGACTGTTATTTGATGAATCATCAGGGCTGTATATCATGAGATCGTTCAGCATGGACTTCTCCATTTCACCCAGGGACAGGACGATATCGGGCAATGCTCCGGAAAGCCCTGTTTTATTGAACAGATTAGGTTACTTCTTTAAGCTCTCGGTCCCCTGGTATGCGATAAGCGCAAAGGACATTCCATTGACAGGCAAGCTCGTAAAACCTGTCGGCCTCAAGGGAGGGCAGCTTTTTTTCAGGGGAACACATGTGCTTCCTCTCGATAGGCTGGCCCTAAAGTACGGGAATGATGTTGACGGGTTTATAAAGAGAGCCGGGGATTTCGGTGGAGAGGCGATCGACTACGGTGATGCCTCGTTCAGGTTCCACCCGTTGCCGCGGGTTCCCCTTGTGCTGATACTGTGGGCTGCCGATGAAGAGTTCCCTGCACGGGCCGATATCTTATTTGATTCCACCTGCGAGTTCCATCTGCCGCTGGATATCATCTGGTCGGTCGCTATGATGAGCATACTGATAATGTTCTAAAGACAGTGCTAAAGACAGTGTCAGTGCCGATGATTAGTGTCAGTGATTGGTAATAGAGAAAAAATTCCTTACCTGACGCTAAACACCGGCACTCTTTGACAGGAGACACAGCAAACCCCTTGCTATATGAAATATCCTCTGATATCTGGAATCGGCGTAGTCTCTATACGTATTTATGTTGGGAATGAATCGGCCCTTTTGTTTTTGGTACATCAAAGTCACTTCAGCGTAAATACCATCCTTGAGGTAGAGCCTGTGTGAATAGTCTTTCGTGGTGGCAAGTACCAGCTTGGCAAGGGTAAGATAACCGGGGTCCAGATTTATGTTGCGCTTATCTCCGGTAGACAACTCCTTTTCTATCTCATTGGTAATCAGCTTGATGGAGGCGATTTTATCCTGTTCTGTCAACTCCCTGAAAAATAAAAATCTCCTGTAAATGGGCCCGCCCATTTCCTCCCTGTAATAGTCAGAAAAGTCCCATTCAAGCGCCGGACTTTCCATGATTATCTCGCCGAAATGTTCCTCGAGAGACCGCCTGGCTTTGGCAAGATGCTCTTCATTTGAAAATAATGTGCCGACAAAAAGGAGTGCTTTGGCGGGGGCTCTCGGGATCCTTCTTCTCATTGTTCGTACGGTTTTTATGAATTACTCGCCGGCTAATTTTGCTATCGCTGCCCTTATTTCAGGCGCATCCCATGCAATAGGGCCGACGACCTTTTGCCTGACGATTCCTTTTTTGTCTATGAGGAAGGTTTCGGGTACGCCGGTGAGCCGGTATTGGCCGGATACATTCTTATCGTCAATCAGCACGGGAAAGCTGAAGCCGTTCGTTTTCATATACGCCATGGCTTTTGCAGGATCATCCTTATAAAGCACTGAGATGAACACAAGATTGTTCGTCACTGTGTCGGCGTTGATAAGCCGTTGAAGGGACGGATTTTCTTCCTTGCACGAATCACACCAGGATGCCCAGAAATTGAGCAGCACGACTTTGTTCTTCAGGTCGGCAAGTTTCCATGTCCTGCCTTCAGTATCCTCGAGCTCGAAAACGGGCGCCTCAAGCCCTACCGCGGCCCTTTGAGGCGGCCGGTCAGAGGTCCTGGTCAAGATAACGACCGCTGCAATGCCGATTATGAAAACAATTAAGAGAATAATGCTTTTGTTCTTCATGAGCTATCAATTATAGTAAAAAACGGCGGGTATTGTAAACAGACAAAAGATCAGCCTGCCCTTGCCGGAAGTGATATTCCGGTACAATTGGCAGGCTGATTATGGATTGTTGACCTGTCTCTTAATTTACAGAGACAAGCACCGATTCTTCAGTGGCCTGGAACGCGAGCTTATCGCCGTTGAGGACGACCTTTACTACCGCCGTGTTCTTGAATTTGCCCTTGATGAGTTCCTCTGAAAGGGCATCTTCAATCTCGCGGTAGAGGGCTCTTCTCATGGGCCGAGCACCGTATGTAGGCTGGTAGTACTTGTTGAGCAGCCAATCCTTGACTTCGGGTGCGACATCTATGGTCAATGCATGTTCGGTCAGCTTCCTGTTCGTCTCTACGATCAGAAGATCGATAATGGAGAGCAGATGCTCTTTTTCGAGCGGATGGAAGACCACTGTCTCATCAACACGGTTGAGAAACTCCGGGTTAAAGGTCTTCTTCAGCTCTGAAAGAACACTGTCCTTTATCTTTGCATAGGTGTCGCTGGACGCGGAGCGGTAAAAGCCGAGCGGGGTTGCCTTCTCGATAATCCGCGCTCCCAAATTGGATGTCATGATGAGTATGCAGTTCCTGAAATCGACTTTCCTCCCGTAGCTGTCGGTGAGCACCCCCTCATCGAGTATCTGGAGCAACGTATTGAATACATCGTGATGGGCTTTCTCTATCTCGTCGAAGAGGATCACGGAATAAGGCCTTTTCCGGACTTTCTCGGTCAACTGTCCCCCCTCCTCATAACCTACATAGCCGGGAGGCGCGCCTGTCAGACGCGATATGTTGAACCGTTCCATGTACTCGGACATATCGACCTTCACCAGGGCGTTTTCATCATTGAACATGAATTCGGCCAGCGCCTTTGCAAGCTCTGTTTTCCCGACGCCCGTAGGTCCGAGGAAGAAGAACGACCCTATCGGCCTGTTCTTGCTCTTCAACCCTGCACGGGACCTCCGTATGGCCCTCGCTACGGCCCTTATTCCTTCGTCCTGTCCGATTATTCTCCTGTGCAGGAGCTCTTCCATGTGCAGGAGTTTTTCGGATTCGGTCTCCTCCAGCTTATGCAGCGGGATACCCGTTATTTTCGAAACGGTATAGGCAATGTCCTCCTCGCCGACAACAGGGATTTCCTTGTTCAGGGAGTCCCTCCATTTCTTGTACTGATGTTCATAGGTCTTTTTCAGTTTGTCTTCCTGGGTCCTGACACCCTGTGCTTTCTCTATATCATGCAGCCTCACATAGAGGCTTTTCTCCTTTGAAAGCTGGATCAACTCTGTTTCCATGTCCCTCAGTTCCTGGGGCATTGTGGACCTCTTGAGCTTGATCCTCGATCCCGTCTCGTCAATTATATCGATTGCCTTGTCAGGCAGGTACTTGTCCGTTACATACCTGTCAGAAAGCTTTACCGAGGCTACAACCGCCTCATCGTTTATCTTTACCTTATGGTGGCTCTCATATCTCGGCCGTATGCCTTTTAATATATCAATGGTCGTATCAACGGTCGGCGGCTGTATGTAGATTGCCTGGAATCTCCTTTCGAGAGCGCCGTCTTTTTCTATGTATTTCCTGTATTCATCGGGTGTAGTCGCACCGATGCACTGCAGTTCTCCTCTCGAAAGGGCCGGCTTCAGCATGTTGGAGGCATCGACGGAACCCTCTGCCGCTCCGGCGCCGATAAGGGTATGGAATTCATCGATAAAGAGAATTACATTCTCGGACTGGAGTATTTCCCGCATCACGGCTTTCAGCCTCTCTTCAAACTGGCCCCTGTATTTGGTCCCCGCAATCAGGGCGCCGAGGTCGAGGGAAATTATCCTTTTGCCCACAAGGGTGTCCGGCACGTCTCCGACTACTATCTTCTGCGCAAGCCCCTCAACGATGGCTGTTTTGCCCACGCCGGGCTCGCCGATTATGGCAGGATTGTTCTTTATCCGCCTGCCGAGAATCTGGAGCACACGCTCAATCTCGTCCTCCCGGCCTATTACCGGATCGAGTTTCCCCTCGATTGCCATCAGCGTCAGATCCCTTCCGAACTCGTCGAGCGCAGGGGTATTTGTTTTCCTCCGCTCTTTCTGGTGCGTCTGCTGGAACTGCGGTTTGATGGCAAGGTTGATGGTCAACTGGCGCGCGGCAAGCAGGTTTGCCCCGAGATTTCTCAATATCTTGCCCGCAATGCCTTCGTCCTCCCTGACAAGACCGAGAAGGAGATGTTCGCTTCCTATATAGTTGTGGCCTAAAAGCCTGGCTTCCTCTATTGCAAGCTCAAGAACTTTCTTCGCACGCGGGGTAAAAGGTATATCACCGAACGTTAAAAGGTTGCCGCCTATGGGAAGATTTTTCTCAACCTCGAACTTTATTTCGTCTATATTCAATCCCATTTTTTTGAGTATGGTGATGGGAATGCTGTCCTCTTCCCTTAATACAGCTAAAATAAGGTGCTCGGTGCCCAGGTAGTCATTGCTCCTCCTCTCTGCTTCCTCTTTAGCGTATATTATTATCTTTCGCCCTCTTTCTGTAAACTTTTCAAACATCTTTTTTCACCTCAAAAAGCTATTAGCCTCTAAAAAAATATTACTTGGTTTGGACAAATATTGTCAACCAAATCCACTGTTTGTCTTGTTTTTAAAGTTATTTATACTTTATCCTTATAGCATGTATGTTGATGTTGTGTTCCCTTTAAAAATCCCGCCCCTTACCTACAGGATACCCGCTGATATGCCCCGTGATTTAAAAGGCAGGATAGTGAAAGCGCCGCTCATGGGGAGAAGCTCATATGGCCTGATCGTTGACGTATTCAATAAAGCGGACGGACCTTTTAAAAAGGGGATGAAAGAGATTCAGAGCGTACATCAGCAGTGTGCATCAGGGACAGACCTTCAATTCCTGAAATGGCTTTCTCATTATTATACCACACCTATGGGTATCGCTTTAAAGAGCTGCTTTTTTGAAGAGATCGTGGCAGCTTTGAAGAAGTATGAAATCGCAGCCCTGAATCCGGTCCGGTACTCCGATGTGCCGGACAGCAGGATTGCCGGGCGGCCGCCGGACGATTATCCGGGAGAGGCGGCAGGTGAAAAGGGATTGTCGCACGTGTGCGGAAGCATCAGAGACAGGGATTACAGGACGTTCCTTCTCCATGCGCCGACTGCGCCCCTTGAGCATTCGTTGCTGCTGGAGATTCTCGGCAATACGGGCGCTGCTGCCCGCGGCATAATTATTCTTGTCCCGGAAATCAGGCAGATCGAAAGCCTTGAACTGCCGCTCGGGCGGATGTTTGAGCAGAGGCTGTGCGTTCTCCACAGCAAACTCGGAAAAGGGAAAAGAACAGAAGCCGTCAGGAGACTCATAACCGGAGAGTCCGATGTGGTATTGGGCACAAGATCCGCGGTGCTTGCTCCCCTGAGGGGGGTCTCTTTTATTGCGGTCCTGGGAGAGCACAGCCCATCGTATAAAGGAGAGGAGGGGCTCAGATATAACGCACGGGATGTAGCGGTGATGAAAGGGTTTATTGAGAAAGGATGTGTTCTTTTATCTTCTGTCTGCCCCTCGACGGAATCGGTATATAATGCAACCATAAGCAAGTATACGCAGATCGCCGGCAATCGTATAATGCCCTCCCGGACACCGGGCCCTGAAGCCAGTCACATGACCGGACACGGGCGTCCGAAGATCAGGATCATCAACCAGCAGGGGGGTAAGCACAAGGACTTATTCATAACAGAAGAGCTCTTGAAAGAGGCAAAAAAGATCCTCTCGAAAAATGAGGGCCTTTTATTTCTTATAAACAGGAAAGGGTATTCATTAATCAGATGTGAGGATTGCGGGCACATTGCACAATGCAAAAAGTGCATGATGTCCCTTGTCTTCCATAAGGGCGAGGGGAGGGCCAGGTGCCATTATTGCGGATATGAAGAGGGCATTACCGATATATGCGGGGAGTGCAAGGGGACGCGGATAAAGGCGTTCGGCGCCGGAACGGAAAGGATAAAGGAAGAGGTGGAAGAGATGCTTAAGACAGAGCCCCTTCTGATAGAGAAAATCAAAGGCTCACCCAAAATATCTTCCGAACTGTCGCCCGATCTCTCCCCCCTCATAATCGGCACCGCTTATGCCGCAAGAAGAATAAGGGGAGGGGAGTTCAGCGCAGCAGCTTTCCTGAACATCGACGTGCTCCTGGCACAGCCTGATTTCAGGGCCTATGAGCGGGCATTTCAGGAGATTATGCATATCTCGCAGATGGTCAGGCCCGGAGGCACTGTTTTCCTGCAAACGCGCAATCCGGGAGACAGGGTGTTAAGGCTCATCAGGAATTATGATTTCGAGGGATTTTACAACTATGAGCTGTCCCAGCGGAAGGCGCTCGATTTCCCGCCTTTTTCCAGGCTCATACTTGTAAATATTTTTGCGAAGAAATTAGCCGCCGGACTTTTGAGCGAAATTCAAACAGCGGTTGCGGAAAGCAGAGAAGAAGGGGCAGAGGTATTGGGACCTGTGGAGATCCCTTCCGCCTCTAAATCTCATAAATACTGCATACAGGTGCTTATAAAATCAAAAAACAGCAAGGCAGCCAATGCTACGGTGAAAGGCATTTCAAATAAACTTGAAAAAACCGGAGGGCTCAAGGTACACGTAGATGTCGACCCGTTAAAAATATAAGCCCCCACCTCTGGAGTAGGGGGACAGTCCCTATTCTACGACTCCGCTTCGCTTCGTCCGTGGTAAACCACCTACTGTTGGTAAATAGGGACAGTCCCCAGCGCAGGTGCGGGCCCTTACAGGAAGAGCGGGTCCCTTCTCTTGGACAGGATATCTTTTGCTTTTTCTATATCGCGGTGAATAGATTCTTCAAGCTCTTTTATCCCGGAAAATTTTTTTTCATCCCGTATCCTGTCGATAAAATGCAGCCTCAGCCTTTCTCCCACAATGTTCCTGCTGAAATCGAAGATATGCACTTCATAGCTCATCCTGTTATTTTCAAAAGTGGGATTCTTCCCTATGTTCGCCACACCGTCGTAAACGCCGCAGGCTGGAGGCGATGGGCAATAGGCAAGAGGTGAAATGCCTTTTTCATATCCTGTCCTTTGCCCATAGCCCATAGCCTCCAGCCTCTCACCGAAAGAGATTCGTACCGCATAAACGCCCTCTTTCGGGATCAGCTCATTCGGGGTGCTGATGTTGGCCGTAGGGGTATGGAGCAGCGGACCGCCTCTCCCTGCGCCTTTGATGACCGTTCCCTCGATATGATAGGCCCTCCCCAGCATCCGTGACGCCTCGCAGACCCTTCCCCTCAAAACGAGGCTTCTGATCCTGCTGCTGCTTACGACATCGTCATCGACCGTTGCATACCGCACGACATTTACTTTGAACCCGTATTTTCTTCCCCGTGCCCTGAGCATGGCGGTAGTGCCTTTTTTCCCCTTGCCGAAGGAATAGCTGTGGCCTACAATGACCCATTGTGCGCCGAGCTTTTCGACAAGGATTTTCCTGATGAAATCATCGGGCCCGGTATGGGCGAATTCCCTGTCAAAGCTGATGCAGATAAGCACTTTGATGCCCATACGGGCGATGAGCTCTCTCTTATCGCCGATGGCATTGAGCATTTTCAACCCCCGCTCAGGCGCCAGGACGCGCACCGGATGGGGATTGAACGTTATCGCTATGGGAGTGCCGTTCATTTCTCCGGCTTTATCGACAACCTGCTTGAATATCTTCTGGTGGCCGATATGGACGCCATCAAAGTTGCCGATGGTTACGACAGGATTCTTAAACCTCAACGGTGCAGTCAAGTCTTTGATGATTTCCATAAAAATAAAAGCGCTCAATTCTAAATACCGAATCCTGAACAAGTCCGGATATTCAAAATTATTTTGCCCTGACTTTTCTGTGTTTAGAATTCAGGGTTTCGGATTTAGAATTTAATTGTTCCTCTGCCCCCCTTCTATGGATAAGAGTGCCCGGTATATCTCTTCCACCTGCTTTCTGGTGTTTTCGGCATCTTTTGTATTATCTATTGTGAAATCCGATTTGCCGGCCTTCATTTCGCTCGGGAACTGGCTTTTCAGTCTCTCGAGCGCTTTATCTTCAGGGACCCCTTTCTCCTTGAGACGGGCTAACGCGACCTCTTCCGGCGTGAACACGGTTATTATTTTATCAAATCTGTTCTGATATCCCCTCTCGAACAGTATGGGGGCCTCTACAATAATGATTGCCGGGGAACTGCGGGATATCTTGTCAAGCTCCTCATCGATCTTTTTAAAGACCTTCGGATGCAGTATGTTCTCCAGAGCTATCCTGAGGTGGGGATTTTGGAAAACGACAGCGGCAAGCTTCTGCCTGTTTATGGAACTGTCTTCTGCAATATCGTCCCCGAACATCTTTTTTACTTCATAAATTACCGGCGAATCCTGAAGGAGCTTTCCTACGATATCATCCGTATCGATGGTGATAGCCCCGAGCTCCCTGAACATACGGGCCGCAGTGCTCTTGCCCATACCGTAATTCCCTGTAAGGCCGACGACCATCATAAAATCTGCCTGCACCGGATAACATATCTGCCTGTTATTTTATCTGATAGTAAGATTGTCATTCTATCCCTTCCGCCTTTTTCTTCAATTCAGCGAGTTTTTTGAGGGCCTTTTGAGGAGTAAGGCTTTCGAGATCGAGGTTGAGCAGCTCTGAGGTTATGGGGTCCCCGGTAAAGAAGAGGTCCATCTGGGAGGCGCGGGGGACCAGGGCTTTGGACTCTTTCTTTTCGAGCTTGTCCAGCACGACCTTTGCCCGTTCTATAACCCCTTCCGGCAGACCCGCAAGGCGTGCGACCTGGATCCCGTAACTCTTGTCAGCGGGCCCGGGTTCGATCTTCCTCAGAAAGATTACCTCATCTCCCCATTCCCTGACAACCACGTTATAGTTCTTGATGCCGTCCATGATCAATGCGAGGTCCGTCAGCTCATTATAATGCGTTGCAAACAGGGTGCGGGCTTTGACGGTGTTTGCAAGGTGCTCCGCCACAGCCCAGGCGATGCTGATGCCGTCGAACGTGCTTGTCCCCCTGCCGACCTCGTCCAGAAGTATAAGGCTCCTTCCGGTGGCGTTGTTCAGTATATTGGAAGTCTCTATCATCTCGACCATGAACGTGCTCTGGCCTCTGGCTATGTTATCCGAGGCGCCTATGCGGGTGGATATCCTGTCTACAATACCGATCCTCGCGCGGGCGGCGGGGATAAACGAGCCTATCTGCGCCATGAGAACGATAAGCGCTACCTGCCGCATATAGGTGGACTTGCCCGCCATATTGGGGCCCGTGATGATGAGCAGCCTGTTATCAGCGCAGTCCATACAGACGTTGTTCGGTATGAATTTCTCATCCATAGCGGAAACGCTGCGGGTGTTAATGAGCCTTTCCACCACGGGGTGCCTTCCCTCGGTAACCTCCAAAATACATTCATCGGTGATTTCGGGCTTGCTGTAATCATATCTTTTTGCTACGGTCGCCAGGGACAGCAGGAAGTCGATTACCGCTATCTGCGCCGAGGTATTCATGAGCTGGCTTGCGTACTTGAGCATTTTTTCGAGGATATCCTGGAAGATGCCGTATTCGAGCTCTTTCAGCCTGTCCTCCGCGCCCAGCACTTTTGTTTCGTATTCTTTCAGGTCCGGGGTTATAAATCTTTCGCAATTCGCGAGGGTCTGCTTCCTGATATAATCGTCAGGTACGAGATGCAGATTGGGTTTTGTGATTTCAATGTAATACCCGAATACCTTGTTGAAGCCTACTTTCAATGACGGGATGCCCGACCTCTGTTTTTCATCCGCCTCAAGCCGCGCTATAAAATCCTTTCCGCTTACCGAGATGTTCCTCAGTTCGTCCACTTCTTTGCTGAATCCCTTTTTGATTATCCCGCTGTCCCTCGGGCTGAGCGGGGGATTGCCGACGATGCTGAAGTCTATCAGATCCTTCAGTTCGGTGAAATCTGAAATGCCCTTGCCTATCTCCTTTATGTAAGCATGGGCCGAAGCCCCCAGGTGTTTCTTTATCTGCGGCAAATGCTCTATCGAATTCCTGAGCGCAATGACATCCCTCGGACCCGCGGATTTGGCGATAACCCGTGAGGTAAGCCTGTCCATATCCTGTATCTTCCTGAGGACCGTCCTTAATTCCTCCAGCAATTCGTAATCCTCGACAATGGTCTCGACAGCCCCCTGTCTCTTTATTATCTCCGATGATGAAAGGAGCGGTTTGGTAATTGCATTCCTCAGAAACCGGCCCCCCATGGGCGTGAGTGTTTCATCCAGCACCCAGAGCAATGAGCCTTCAACCGAATTGCCGCCGGCATCGCTCTTGAGATTGTGGATCAACTCGAGGTTCCTCTTGGTTACCAAATCGAGGAACATATGCGCGGACTGGTTCAAGACCGAGATTTTTTTAAACGTCAGGGTCTCCTGCGCAGCCTCAAGATAGCTGATAAGCGCCCCGGCCGCCGCAATGCCGGTATTCATGCCGCCGCACCCGTACCCGTCGAGCGAGGAAACCCTGAAATGCCTGAGGAGGGTTTTGTATGATTCCGTGTAATCGAAATACCAGTCGTCGTAGTAGGAAACAAAGAGCCCCTTGAGTAGCTCACGGTAATGGAAATTATCTTTCAAGCTTTCGGGGCAGAGGACTTCCCTCGGCTCGTAACGGCCTATTTCATCCTCGACAGGCTTGTCGGTTTCGTACACCACGAATTCGCCCGTTGAAAGGTCGGCCACCGTTATGCCGCATATGTCCTGGTACGGGAAAATGCTCATGATATACGAGTTTTCCTTCGGCTGCTCCGGAACATGGGTGCCGGGAGTTATTACCTTTACAACCTCCCGCTGAACAATACCCTTTGCCAGCTTCGGGTCTTCCACCTGCTCGCAGATCGCAACCTTGTGTCCTGCCTTGATGAGTTTTGAAATGTATGCGTCCACGGAAAAATAGGGGACCCCGCACATGGGCATAGGGTCATCCTTGCTCCTGTCCCTGGTGGTAAGGGCGATCTGCAGAATCCTTGATGCCGTCTTTGCGTCTTCACCGAACATCTCGTAGAAGTCGCCCAGCCGGAAGAGTACGACGGCATCGCTGTATTTTTCTTTGATACTGAAATACTGTCTCATTAAAGGAGTCAGCTCAGACACTGTCGGGACCTCTCATCTCCTCGTGATGCGCAAGGGTAATTGCGTTATGAGTATAATTTTAATTGATTGCAGTTTACCGTCATGCGTTACTGAGCACGCGTTACGGCCTTTACTTATCTGTAGATTATACTACAGACAGCGCAAATATATGAAACACCCCGGTACGGGCCGGGCCTTCAAAGATTGACTTTATAGTATATTTTCTGTTTGAATATCAATTCGAAATTAATTCGGGGGTGAATGATATGTACGCTGTAGTTGAAGCAGGAGGAAGCCAGATAAGGGTTTCGGCAGGAGACACGGTGAGTGTCGATAAAATGAGCGGCGATATCAATACTGAAATAGTGATGGATAAAGTCCTTATGATTTCCGATGAAGGTAAGACGGTCTGGGGGAACCCCTATGTCAAAGGTGCAAGCATAAAGGCCGAAATAGTCGGCGCAACAAGGGGCGCCAAGATCCTTGTCTTGAAGACGACACCGAAAAAGGCGCATAATAAAACAAGGGGCCACAAGCAGCATTATACGACACTGAAGATCAAGGAAATAATAGGAGGATAGTTATGGCACATAAAAAAGGAGTCGGAAGTTCAAGAAACGGCCGTGACAGCGAGTCCAAAAGACTGGGAGTAAAGAGATACGGGGGACAGTTCGTCCGTGCCGGCAATATACTCGTCAGGCAGCGCGGAACGAAGTTTCACCAGGGCTTTAACGTCGGCAGGGGCACCGATGATACGCTTTTTGCATTAGTGGACGGAGTCGTAAAATTCGAGAGGAAGGATAAGACGAGAATGAAGATCAGCGTATATCCTCTCCCTGAAGCCCTGACAACAGTCAGTGTATAACTGAAAATAAATCTTGAACGTTATAAAGGCGGGTCAAAGCGACCTGCCTTTTTTATTGTGGATTTCAAAAGGCCCCTATGGTTAAAGGTTTTTTATATTTATGAAATTTATTGATTACGTAAAAATATTCGTTAAGGCCGGAGACGGCGGAAGAGGGTGCGTCAGCTTCCGCAGGGAGAAATTTATCCCGCGGGGAGGTCCCGACGGCGGTGACGGCGGGAGGGGCGGACATATTATTTTCAGGGCTCAGAAAGAGCTTAACACGCTCCTTGATTTGAGATATCAAAGGGAGTACAAGGCCCAAAAGGGCGAACACGGTAAGGGAAGCAACAAGCACGGCAAGGACGGCGAGGATTGGATAATCCCGGTACCCGTAGGGACGACAATAAAAGATGCGGAGACCGGAGAAATCGTCGCCGACCTTGATCACGACGGGGCGGAAATAATCGCCGTGCACGGGGGGAGGGGAGGCATGGGCAATTCCCACTTTGCCACGGCCACGCGCCAGGCGCCTAAATTCGCGCAGCCCGGAGAACCCGGTGCTGAAAGGTGGCTTGTGCTCGAACTGAAGCTCCTTGCGGATGTCGGATTGATCGGTCTTCCCAACGCAGGGAAATCGACACTTATCTCCGTTATATCGGCTGCGAAACCAAAGATAGCTGATTACCCTTTTACAACGCTTGTGCCCAACCTGGGCGTCGTTAAACTTGAAGACTTCAGAAGTTTTGTTGTTGCGGACATCCCCGGGCTTATAGAGGGCGCCCACAGGGGCGCGGGCCTCGGGTTCCAGTTCCTCCGCCATGTCGAGAGAACATCGATCCTGCTTCATCTGGTGGATATTTCCGATGTTCCGGAGACCGATCCCGTTGAGGAATTTGAAAAGATAAACAGAGAGTTAGTATTATACAGCCCGGAGCTGATGGAAAAGCCGTTGGCGGTGGCAGGCACAAAACTGGATATGGCCCACGATAAACCACGGCTGAACAGGCTCCGTGATTACTGCGAAAGCAAGGGGCTGGATTTCTTCGCCGTTTCTGCTGCAACGGGGAAAGGAATTAAAGAGCTTGTAAGATATCTGGTAAAAAAGGTTGAAGAGAGTAGATAATTGGCGTATTGCTGAATTTATCAGGTTTTGGATGGGATAGGGGGATGAGCAGGATAGTCGTAAAGATCGGAAGCAACATACTGACCGATGCGTCTGGCATGCTAAATCACAAGAGGATCTATTCCATTGCCAGGGATGTATCCGAGGTATGTAGTGCAGGGCACGAGGTAGTGATCGTCTCATCCGGAGCAGTGGCCGCCGGCATGAAGAAGCTCGGATTAAAGGAGAAACCCAGGGATATAAGGCTCAAACAGGCCGCGGCCGCGGTCGGCCAATCCTCGCTGATGTGGGCCTATGAGAAAAGCTTTGAGGATTTTCAAAAGAAAGTCGCACAGGTGCTCCTGACGAGAGAGGATTTCTCCGGGAGAGTAAGATATCTGAATTCGAAGAACACGCTTATTACTCTCCTCTCATACGGGATAATTCCGGTCATTAATGAGAACGATACTGTCGCAACCGATGAGATTAAATTCGGGGATAACGACCAGCTCGCAGCGCTTGTTTCGGGCGCAATAGATGCGGAGAGGCTTATAATCCTTTCGGATGTCGAGGGCTTTTATCCCTGTGACCCTAAAGAAAACCCCGGTGCAATAAAAATTCCTTATGTAGATGAGATTACTCCAGCGCTCGAGGCTATGGCCGGGGGCGCAGGAAGTAAAGTAAGCACAGGCGGAATGTATTCTAAAATACTTGCTGCAAAAAAAGCCTTGTCTTATGGGATAAAGGTTAATATTGTGAGCGGCAGGAAGAAGGGGCTGATCGTGGCTCTTTTAAACGGCTCGCATCACGGCACCGAGTTCAGACCGAAGGAGAAGAGGATATCCTCAAGAAAAGGCTGGATTGCATATGCGATAAAGCCGAAGGGGAGCCTTGTGATGGATGACGGGGCTGCAGGTGCGATTATGAAATCGGGGAAAAGTCTCCTGCCTTCAGGCATTGTAAGGGTGGAAGGGTCATTCGACACCGGAGATGCGGTTTACTGCGTCGATTCCCGGGGAACCCGCATTGCGAAAGGCATTGTGAATTATTCATCCCAGGACACCGACAGAATAAAGGGGAAACGCACCGCGGAAATAGAGAAAGTCCTCGGCTATAAATATTCCGACGAAGTAATACACCGCGACAACCTGGTACTGCTCGTCTGATCCCGGCCCTGCTCGGAACCGGCGCCCCTCTTATTGAATTTCTAACTTAATCTGGAGAAGTCTGCAATCTCCTGTGCAAGCATCTTGACGCTTTTGATCAAGGCGAGGCGGTTCTGTTTTATCTCCTCATTTCTATCCATTACCAGCACCTTATCGAAGAAACTGTTAATAGGCCCTTTAAGGGACATGAGAGTTCTGACGGCGGCAAGATAATTATTTTCACCCGCAAGAGAATGAACTTCCGGCGCGACCGACTCGATCGCTTTTAAAAGGCCGATTTCTTCCTCTTCGGAAAGCAGTTCCTTTTTCACCGGGGGGGTCTCGTCTTTCGGAGCTATGTTATTGATCCTTTTTATAGCAAGGAGGAACGGGTTGTAATCCGCATCCTCTTTAATTTTCCGGATGGCGTCAAGCCGTTCCTTAATGGTGTAGAGGGGCCTGTCTTTTACGAAGCTCATAATAGCCGATATGGCGTCAGGAGTATAGCCGAATGATATGAAGAGGGGTTCGATTCTCTGTTCGAAGAACCTTATGAGATCGCTCATAACAGCCTCTTTATTTTCTGGTTTAAACGGCTGCAGCGCTTTATCGAGGAGTTCGGTAATGTTCAACATATAATGCTTATTCCCCAGTATGGAAATAATACCGATGGCCTGTCTCCTCAAGGCAAAGGGATCTTCTGTTCCGGTAGGGGTGAGTCCCAGCATGAAAAAGGATGCGATATTGTCAAACTTATCGGAAAGGCTCAAGATCGAACCGGTATCGGTTTCGGGGAGCCTGTCCCCTGCATGGCCGGGCAGGTACTGCTCTGCCAGGGCTTTTGAAACCTCTTCACTGTATCCCTCATGCGATGCATAGTAACCGCCCATTATCCCCTGCAGCTCGGGGAATTCACGCACAACGCCTGAAATGAGATCTGTCTTGGACAGGAGGGCGGCTGTGTTTACAGCCTCCTTTTCAGAGGGAGGGCGCCGGCCTGCTATGAAATCAGCTATCGAAGCGATACGTATGCTTTTGTCATAAACGGTCCCGAGCCTGTCGTGATAAATAACCTTTTTTAAGCCTTCCAACCGCTCTTTAAGAGAAGTTCTCTTGTCCTCATCATAATAAAAACGCGCATCTTCAAAGCGTGCTTTTATTACCTTCTCCGCGCCTTTTTTTACTGTTCCCGCATTATCTTTTCTGGTATTGCTTATAACTACAAAGTAATTTGCAAGCTTCCCTTTCTTGTCTTCGAGCGCGAAGTATTTCTGGTGGCTCTTCATGACGGTTACAAGCAGCTCCTTCGGCAGGGACAGATAATCCGCGGGGAAAGTCCCGAGTACAGGGACAGGGTACTCAACGAGGAAGGCTACATGCTGGAGGAGCTCATCATCCTTTACCGGCACTGTGCCGGCCGATGAGGCGAGTTTTTCCGCCCCTTCGGTGATTATTTTCTTCCGCTCCTCGGGATCGAGTATAACGTAATTATTTTTCAGGAGGGCCATATATGTTTTACTGTCTTTTATCTCGAATGCTGCCGGCGCCAGGAATCTGTGCCCGCGCGTCATGGCGATGCTTTTTATCCCGTCGATCTCGAATACAACTTTTTTATTGCTGTACGTCGCGAGTATCCAGTGTATCGGCCTGGCAAATCTTAAAGTGCCGGCGCCCCAGCGCATGGATTTCGGAAAATTCAGGGAGAGAATAATTTTAGGCAGTATCCCGGGCAGAATATCTGCCGTCCGGTTTGCTTTCTCCCTGATTACAGCCACCACATAGGCGCCCTTCCCCTTTTCTTTTTTCATGAGGTCTTTTATGCCTATCCCGTTTGTTTTTGCGAAGGCCTCCGCAGCCTTTGTGGGTCTGCCGTCCCTGTCGAACGCTGTATTTACAGGGGGACCCCAAATCTCTTTCTCTGCGGCCTCCTGCACAGCATCAACCTCAGCGACCAGGGATAATCTCCTCGGGGTGGCGTACGTCTTTACGGCCCTGGCGGATAATCTGTATTCGGAAAAAATTCTCTCGGAAATATCTTTGAGCTTGCCCATGGCATCTGGAAGAAAACGTGCGGGAATTTCTTCAGTTCCGACCTCGAGAAGCAGTAAAGAGTTATGAGTAATGAGTGACGAGTCTTTTGAATCATCACTGCTACTCAGTGCTTTCGAGCTTCTGCTGCCTTTTATCGTCTTTTCACTCATGATTTTTTACTATCCTGTTGCTTTTCACTTGTTATTCGTTACTGCCTTTAAAAGGGGGAAGCCCATTTCCTCTCTTTGTTTCAGAAACGCTTCGGCACAGAGTTTGGCCAGTATCCGTACCCGTGCAATATATCCGGTTCTTTCCGTAACTGAAAGGACTCCGCGCGCGTCGAGCAGGTTAAATGCATGTGAGCATTTCAGGCAGTATTCGTAAGACGGCAGTACCAGCCCCAGCTCGTTCATTCTTTTCGATTCTTTTTCATAGGAGTCGAATTGCCTGATGAGCAGTTCGGTATTGGCAAAGTCGAAATTGAATTTAGAGCCCTCTATCTCGCTCTGCTTGTGTATCTCTCCGTATTTAATTCCCTTGCACCATTCTATCTCGTAGAGATTGTCTATCTCCTGCAGGTACATGGCGATCCTCTCCAGGCCGTAGGTCAGTTCCACGGAAACAGGGTTGAGGTCTATTCCTCCGACCTGCTGGAAATAAGTGAACTGTGTTATCTCCATCCCGTCAAGCCATATTTCCCAGCCCAGGCCCCACGCCCCGAGCGTAGGGGATTCCCAGTCGTCTTCTACGAAGCGGATATCGTGCTTTATCGGGTCTATCCCGATATATGAGAGGCTTTCGAGATAGAGTTCCTGGCTCTCGAGGGGAGACGGCTTTAAAATAACCTGGTACTGGTAATAGTGCTGCAGCCTGTTCGGATTTTCGCCGTATCTGCCGTCAGTGGGCCTTCTACAGGGCTCTACATAGGCTGTTTTCCACGGCTCGGGCCCCAGCACCCTGAAAAAAGTTGCCGGATGGAATGTCCCTGCGCCTACTTCCGTATCATAGGGCTGGAGAAGTATACACCCCTTTTTTGACCAGAAATCATTCAATTTCAGTATCAAGTCCTGAAAATACATGAGTCCTCTTTACCCAGGGAATTTAGACATAAAAAAGAAATGAATGTTCATGTTATCCGAAAAAAAGGTCCTTTGTCAAATAGCGGCATTTCAAAAAGCCTGCGGCAAATAAAACAGCGATGAACGATGTGGACTCATCTCTACTTGATGAAGGAATGCCTCATTGACATGGACGTGTGAATGGACTTATACTATTAGATTCAATACGATAATAATGAATCCCTCATGGGATTTACAAGAGACCCCTGGGGTTTTTATTTTTAACATGCAGTGAAGAGAGGTGCCGGGCAATGAATTTTGAAGATTTTTCTTTAACGAAAGAGACTATGAAGTCCATATCGGAAATCGGATTTGAGGAACCGACCCCGATCCAGGCCTCGGCAATCCCCTTGGTGCTCAGCGGCTCGGATATCATAGGCCAGGCACAGACAGGCACAGGCAAAACCGCTGCATTCGGCATCCCTATTGTTGAAAAATGCAGGAAAGGCAGGCATCCCTTCGCCATAATACTTGAGCCGACAAGGGAGCTTGCGGTCCAGGTCGCCCAGGAGATTAACAGGATAGGCAAATATAGAAAGGTTACCGTTTTGCCGGTTTATGGGGGAAAATCCATTGAAAACCAGATAAAAGCGCTGAAGAGGGGAGTGGATGTCGTTGTAGGGACACCGGGACGTATCATAGATCATATGAACAGGAATACTTTATCCCTTTCCGATATAGCGGTTGTCGTCCTCGATGAGGCGGATGAAATGCTGAATATGGGGTTTATCGACGACATAGAGATAATATTGAAAGCTACTCCGGCAGCAAGGCAGACGCTTCTGTTTTCGGCTACCATGCCCCAGCCTATCATGAATATTGCCAAAAGGTACATGAAGACCCCTGAAAAAGTACGGACAAGCGCCAAGGGTGTCATCGTCCCGAAGATAAAGCAGGCCTTTTACGAGGTGAAGGAGGGAGATAAGATAGATGCGCTTTCGAGGCTCCTCGATGTCGAAGACCCGCAGCTTGCCATTGTGTTCTGCCATACAAAGCGGGAAGTTGACGAGGTCGCGATGAAATTGCAGCAGATGGGCTACAATGCAAATGCCCTCCATGGAGACTTCACCCAGGCGCGGAGGGACGAGGTCATGCATAAGTTCAAGAACGGCTTGCTCGATGTCCTTGTCGCGACCGATGTGGCTGCACGGGGACTGGATATCCAGAACGTCACCCATGTCATCAACTACAATATTCCCCAAAATCCGGAGAATTACATTCACAGGATCGGGAGAACGGGGAGGGCCGGAAAGGCGGGAATGGCAATAACGCTCGTTACTCCCAGGGAATACAGGCATTTGAAACTGATAGAAAAGACTGCACAGACGACCATCGGAAGAAAAAAATTGCCTTCGACGGAAGATGTTATCAAGGCCAGAGAAAAAGGCATATTAAAAGACATATCGGAAATAATAGGAAATAAAAAGCACAGCGATTACCTCCAGATGGTAAAAGGACTTGCTGAGGAGTTCAGTTCCGGTGATATTGCAGCAGCGGCGCTCTTTGCCGCATACGGCGAGGCCAGGGAGCAGCCTGCCGACTATCATGAGAAGTCCGGAATGGTCCGCCTGTTCATGACAATCGGCAGAAAGGACAAGATAAAGGTTGCCGATATTGTAAAGTCTATAGCCTCGGAAGCCAATATCCCCTACAGCAAGATAGGGAATATAGATGTCCTCGACAAATTCACGTTTGTAGAGGTCCCCGCAGATCTCGCGGAAAGGGTGATACGCTCTGTTGACGATATGATGATGAAGGGCAAGAGGATCAAGGTCCAGGAGGCACGGGCGAGAGACCCGCAGACAATGGCCTGAGCTGGTCCCCGTTACGTTATATGCAACAATGCATGTGAAGATCTAATCCCCTAATTCCGGCACGCAGTATTGTGATAAGCGCATTGACTGGGCTGCCGGCTTTCCGTTATACTCACACTGAAATTTAAATCTGAAAAAAGGCAAATCCATCGAAAGGTGGAGGCGCAAAATCACCGGTCTGAACGAGCTCTGTCTCTACGATAGCGGGATTGCCAGATGCATCATCAGTGACTGCAACTCCTCCGGTTAATAAATAAGAGCACGTCCGGTTTGTGAAGGAGTAGTGCAGCAGTGGGCCTTAACGGAGCTTCATCTTCCCGGAGTATCGCCTGTATAAACGGTTGCCGTCCGGCGTCCGGGTATTTCCCCGGGAAAGCCTATCTGCCGGGCATCCGGAAAGTGCTGCTATTCCAGGCAATTATCCTCATGCTTTTTGTGTATAGTTCCTTCTCGTGGGCCGAATCAGGCCGGCCACCTGTAAATCTTACACTCCCGGAAGCGTATGGGGAAGTCGTATACCGCTGCAATCAAGAGAGCCCAAACCACCTTTATATCATCGGTATGAGCCACAGGGATACCCTAAGCCGTTCTAACGGAAGCACCACCGCGCGGGCACAGGCCGAAGCCTATAAGATAGGGGAATGGCTGGTTAAGAACGAAATGCTGGAGCTCCTTCTGCCTGAGGGTTTTTTCAAGAAAGCGAAAAAGCTCGAGAAAGGGGGTGTTGTCAAGATCGGATATGAAAAGGGCAGGATTGCAGAGTTGCTGGATATCAAAGAGGTCGAAAAGAAGCTCTCCGATGACAGCATTTTTATAAATGCGGAGATCCTGCTGAAGGAGAATTACTTTCTGAAACTGCAGCAAATAGAGGACCGGAAATTGTACGATGCGGTCGTTGACGGTATTTACAGGGTTGAGAGTTCCAATGATGATTTGGCCGAATACAATGCCCTGAAAGCTGAAATGGAATACCTGCAGCAGAGGAGAACAGCGGCTATGCTCCAGAGAATTCCTGAGGTTATAGAGGATGAATTCAGGCAGGGTAACATAAAGCGCAAAAAGGCATTGTTGACTATAGGATTGAACCATATACATGAAATAATCAAATACCTGAAAGAAAATAAAATAACGATAAACGCCCCTTTGATCAATCCATCCGGCAACGAAGATTATAATGCGGAGTTGAACCTTCTTAAAGAGCATTTCGGCATTACTGTGATCATCCCAAAGACACTGGCTGATAATCAGGATATTTTGATAAAGACCAGGCTGGATAAAGTCATAGAGCAGTCCCGCGGGCAGTCACCTATTGCATCCTTCCCGTTGATGCGCTGAACCGGTCTGGTATCGTTTTTTGCTTTATTTGTACTGTCAACCTTTCTCCCCGTACTCATTATCGAACATTGGATTTGTCATTCTATCTATATTTTTGGCGTTAAAACAAGTAGTTACAATATCGTCTCTTTGGTTTGCCAAAAAATTGACATACGATAAATTTTCTGCTACCTTTTAACTATCAGCAAGCAGACCGAACATCATACATTTGGGCCCTGCCTTAACGCAGTGGGGAGAATCTAACGCCTTTACATCAAATTCGATATGTTCTGGGTGGGCATAAAAAACAAAAAACGGAGGAAAAGATGAGAAAAAGAGGTATTGTTGCGGTGGTATTTACTTTTAGTTTGCTTCTGGCCTTCAGTGTCTTTGCTGCCGGTTATGACCGGTCAGGAACGAGAGGGGATATGTCGACCGGCGGAGCCGATATGCAGAGCGGCGGCGGAGACGCCAGGGGGGGCACCGACATGCAGAGTGATACATCGACCAGGGGCACTGCGCCGACGTCAACAGCACCATCAACGCGCAAGATGGACAGGGCCAGCAAAATCATAGGCATGGATGTAAAGAATCCCCAGGGAGAGAGCCTCGGGGACATAAAAGATATAGCAATTGATGAAAACACAGGCCGTATAGCTTACGCAGTCCTCGGTGCAGGCGGCATACTCGGGATAGGCGAAAAGTACTTCGCTATTCCCTGGAAGGCCCTGTCAACGAGCGCAAGCGGTGATAACCTTGTCCTCAATGTTGATAAAGAAAAACTTAAGAATGCACCGGGATTCGCCAAGAACAATTGGCCCGATTTTGCGAACCAGCAGTGGGGCTCGGAGGTTCACCGGTACTATGGCGTGACCCCCTATTGGGAGGAAACACCGTCATCGGGAGCTCCTCAGAGGGGAAAGAGCTATTAAGGCATAGCTGTGAATGGAAAGAGCACAATTATAATAAAAAGGCCCACCCAGCCTTTATTCCTTACTAAGTGCTTCAAGTGCTTCAATTCATAAATACGGTTGCATTCGAGCGCCGCTGCATACGCCCCGGCTTTGTTGCGCTCCTTCACCGTACGCAACGGTACGCCTCAGTCGCGCGCCTCGCCGGCACGGCGCATCAACGCTCTCGGTGCGACACCGTATTTATGAACTGAAGCACTAAGGAATGCGTTACTTTTTTACGGGTTATTGATCTGTTGATATCCAAACGCGCGCCGAACCCGAAAGGTTATAATGCTTATGAGGTATGTTTCATATGTACCCGGAACTGTTCAATCCCGCCATAATAAAATCTCCTGCAATTTGATTTTACCTATCCGATAGTCCTCCTTGCCGCCTTTCAGAGCAGAAAGTCCAAGCTGAAAAAAATTGACCTGTTCGTTTATAATTTAAAATAAACATGTTAAAAATAAAAGGGATAATGTATCAATGCAGATAAAGTGTCCTGTTTGTAAAAGGAAGACCACATGGGAAGAGAATCCGCACAGGCCGTTCTGTTCAGAGAGATGCAAGCTCATCGACCTCGGCAAGTGGGCATCAGAGGAATACAAGGTTCCGGAAGAGAACGATGAGGCCGGAAAAGAGAAATCAGAGGACAAGAATTAAGATGTACTTTACCTCAGCGGTTAAGTTTTTTTTAATTTAAGGAGGCTTCGATGGTAAAAATTGTCGTTACCGGCGCGACCGGTAGGATGGGAAGCAGGATTGCTGCGCTTTCAAAGGATTATCAGGATATAAAACTTGTCGGCGCACTTGAGAGAAAAGGGCATGAGGCCGTGGGCAAGGATATCGGACAGCTCATCGGGGCCGGTGAGTCAAACGTAAGGCTCACGGATAAACTCGAAGACATTATAGACGGGGGCGATGTTTTGATTGACTTCACCTCGACAAGCGCGACATTGCAGCACTTGAAGATTGCTGCAGAGCACGGGAAAGCAATGGTTATAGGGACTACGGGTTTTTCCAAAGAGGAAATCCAATCTGTAAGGGATATGTGCAAGGGGATGCCGGTCGTGCTTGCCCCGAATATGAGCGTAGGTGTCAATCTCCTTCTTAAGATTTTGCAGGACGTGGCAAGGGTCCTCGGGGATGATTACGATATCGAGATAGTGGAGGCCCACCACAGGCTGAAAAAGGATGCCCCGAGCGGGACAGCCCTGAAAATGGCACAGGTAATCGCAGATGCGGTGAACAGAAACCTTGACGAGGTTGCCGTTTATGCGAGGAAGGGAATGACCGGAGAGAGGACAAAAAAAGAGATAGGTATTCAGACTGTCAGGGCAGGGGACATAGTCGGCGAGCATACCGTATTGTTCGGGGGCCTTGGAGAAAGGATAGAGATCACCCATAAGGCATCAAGCAGGGACACTTTTGCGCGGGGCGCGCTCAAGGCGGCATTATGGGTTGCCGGCAGGGCCCCGGGCCTTTATGATATGCAGGACGTATTAGGATTGAAGTAGGCCTCGGGCAAGGGACACGAGACTATAGGCCAGAGGAAAAGACCTTTTCATCTCTCGCCTATAGTCCATTGCCTTGTGCCTTGATTATGCCCAGGGAGTACCGCCGTCGACTATGCCGTGTTCCTCCCACATGAACCAGTTTCCGGTATCCTTCATGAAGTTATAAGTATTTGAGAAGACAGCGTAGTGCTGCTCCTCCTCGATGACGAGTTTCTCGAAGAGCTTCCTCTCTTTTTCAGTAGGCGCCGACTGAGCGGCCTTTTCGTAAAACTCCTTGCCCTCTTTTTCCATCTCCATGGCTATCTTGAATGCCTCAAGCTCATCTGCAGTGACTTCTGCTCTCTGCATCATGACCGCTTTCATTTCCTCGAAGATCGTCGCCATATTTTTAAGGGGATTCGTTTCCCTCATCGTGAGGTCAAGCCCTTTGAGCAGCTCTGAAAGCATCTCGAGATGCCTCTTTTCATCCTCTGCAATGGAAAGGAACATCTTCTTGCCCACAGCGTTCCGTGTTTTATCCGAAGCCTCTTTGTAAAATGTTACGGCATCCGTTTCCATCTTGACGGCTATTTCAACAGTATTCATGTTGCCTCCCTCTTATGCAACCTTCTCGAACATGTCCTTTGAGGCGCCGCAAACAGGGCATACCCAATCATCCGGCAATTTATCAAAGGGAGTGCCCGGGGCAATTCCCGAATCCGGATCCCCTGCTTCCGGGTCGTATACATAACCGCAAACCGTACATTTCCACTTCTCCATAAATTCCTCCAGGTAAGGATATGTTCTACAATCTTTCAGCTAATGGTATAATAAAACTTATTCACTGTCAATTTTCTCCAATTTTACTTTCGCTACCCTCTGGGCGACCATCTCGACCACCTTCAGCCGCTTGTGATCCAGGTCGATCGTATCGCCGGTTTTCGGTATTCTTTGCAGATGTGTTACGACGAAGCCCCCGAGTGTTTCATAATCCGTCGACTCGGGAATCTCTATATTGTAATCCTCATTGAGATCCCTGACGCTTATTGATGCGTCTATTATCATCGATCCGTCGCTGAGGGGGATAACCGGGCTCTCGGTGTCATACTCGTCCCTGATCTCCCCGACGATCTCCTCCAGGAGGTCTTCCAGCGTAACGAGTCCTGAGACAGCGCCGTGTTCGTCTATAACTATTGCCATATGGACACGTTTTTTCTGCATTTCCCTGAGGAGGATGCTGATCTTCATTGTTTCGGGAATGAAGATCGGGGGTTTTATTATCCTGTGGATATCGACACCGCCGGTCTTTGAAAGTACATTATAGAAATCCTTGGCATAGAAGATACCCCTTATATCGTTTATATCCCGCCCGATAACCGGATAGCGTGAAAATTTTTCCTCGGAAATGATCGCCTTTATTTCATCAACGGCCATGTTGATTCCTATGATAACCATCTGGGGCGCGGGGATCATCACTTCTTTGACCGATGTATCCGTAAATTCAAAAACGCTGTGGATAAGCTCTTTCTCTTCAGGCTCAAACACGCCCTGCTCGCCGCCTTCCTCGATGAGCAGTTTAACTTCCTCCTCGGAAACGTATTCCCTTTGGGTGAAGGCCTTTTTGTTAAAGGGCCTCAATATTATATTAGTGCTTGTCGTAAGTGCCCGGACGAGTACAGTGGCAAGTTTGGAAAATCTCTCGATGATAGGGGCCGACCAGAGGCCGATGACCTCGGGATTGGAGAGTGCCAGTGATTTTGGGATGAGCTCTCCGAATACGAGGGAGAAAAACGTTATGACAGCCACCGCTATTCCTATCGCTATTGCATTGCTGGATGCCGCTATGAACGGAATGGGAACGGATTGCAAAAGAGGTTTCACAAGTGTAATGGCAACGGCGCCGCCGATGGCGGATGCGAGTGAGGCGGACAAGGTGACGCCTATCTGGATCGTTGCAAGGAATCTATCGGGCTGCTCCCTGAGGTTGTGAAGGATTCCGGCGTTTCTGTTGCCTTCATCCATAAGCTGCTTTATGCGTGTCCTTCTATTGGTAACTACCGCAATTTCTGAAGCTGCAAAGAAGCCGTTTATGAGAATAGATAATGCTATTAAAAAAATATCAAGCCACATAGTTATCCGGAAATCAATTGTAACGTTGTTGTTTGCATGCCGTCGAGAGTTGCGAGCGAAGCAAGCTTGTATTTGGGAGAAATCTCAACCCTGTGCGCACAATGCTGATGGGGTTCAAAGTCCCCGGCTTAAATGTTCTTAACTTCAGAGTTTGAATCAATCGGCTCTTATAAGTGATTAGAGTTCCCGGCTTAAGGGCTCTCTCTAACAATCGCTCCGCCCGGTACAAAGGCGATTGGAAAGGTCTGTACAGTTTGTATTTATATGATCCCTGCTGAGATGGGTTTGGATCCATATAAGCCAATTATATCATTTTTTTGTTTTTTATTAATAGTAATAGCGCCTTGGCAGGTTTATGGCAGGCAGTTTGATTGGCGATTCTGTAGCAATAATAATTGAAGGCAAAGCAACTGTTTTCAACAAAGGAGAGATTGTTCAATAGTGGATGACATCCAACTCCGGTCTTTAAGATGAATCTCCCTGAAGGGGCTCTGTTGGCGGCTATCAAAAATGCGCTTGCAAAGATCGCACGAGGATAATTAAAGCCAACGTCAGCCATTTTTGATTGTGTATAAGGGTGGGCTTGCACGTTGCCTGAATTTTATGGATTAACGGTAAGTACGGCTCTTACGATTTCGGGGTATTTCGCGATAAACCTTAATTCATCATCTGTCAGCGGTTTCTGTGTATGGAGGTTTGCGTACTGGACGATTTCCAGTATGTTTCTGGCCTCATTATCATTGTGAAACTCTATCCCCAGCTTGCTGTAAACGTACCTGAAGCCTTTTATTCCCCCGTAAGCGCCTGTTGTAATAATGCGTCCTGTTTCCAGGAGGTCGGGTTCTCCTCTTCCCACGTCTTCCGGATCGTACAGTTCATAATTTCTTCTGTCCTTCAAGGCCCCGTCCGCATGAATGCCAGATTCATGGGCAAAGGCGTTTGCGCCGACGCCGGGCTGGTTGATGGGTATCGGCAGGTTGAAGGCATACGAGGCATAACGGGCGATTTTCCAAGTCTTCTTCAAATCAATGTGCCTGTCGAGCGGGAGCTTATCCTTAATGCCGTGCGAGTATTTCAAGGCAAGAATGGTGGATACGAGGTCACAGTTGCCGGCCCTTTCGCCATAGCCGTTTACCGTGGTGTTGATGTACGCATCCACCCCGGCCTCAATTGCCCCCCGGGCGCCTGTCAGGGAAACAGCCTCTCCCATACCGAGATCATTATGGCAGTGCATTTCAACAGGGAATTTTGTCGCAAATGAGAGCGCCTTGATCCTTTCGTAGATGGTAATGGGATCATCGGCGCCGAGCGTGTCGCAATACCTGAATCTGTCGGCCCCCGCCTCTTTGCCGGCAAGCGCAAATTCGATGAGCTTGTCGAGCCCTGTTCTCGAGGCATCTTCGGCGTTAACGCCGACTGTTTCCGCGCCGAGCTCTTTTGCGATTTTCACGGCCTCGGAAACGGTCTTGATTATGTCCTTCCAGTTCTTCTTCCCCTGGAATTTCCCCTGGAGCATGATATCGGAGGTGGACATCGAGACATTGAGATGTTTCAACCCGGGGCAGTTCGTAAAGGTAAGTCTTACATCCCCGGGTACTGCCCTGCACCAGCCTTCGAGATGGAGCCTCTTGATCGCGCCCTGCCTGGCGAGATCGAGATTTGCATTAATATAATTGACCTCGTGCTTCAGGGTAGGGAAGCCGACTTCGCTCTGGTAAATACCCATCTCGTCAAGATAGAGATTCATCATGGTCTTCGACAGCTTCGGCAGCAGAATTCGTGATGTCTGGACACCATCTCTATTGGTAACGTCAATCAGATAAACTGTGTTATTACTCATATTTCCCTTTTGTGCGTTATAGAGTTATTGCAGTTTACGCTCAACGCCGTAACGCGATAAACGCTGTAACGTTTTATGCTTTACGCTTCGTGATCTCCCGGGCTATGGCGACTTTACCCGTTCTTACAAACTCTTTGATACCCATGGGCTTCATCAGCTCTATAAAGGCATCTATCTTTTTCTCGTCCCCTGTAATCTCGATGGTATAGGTGTTCGGGCTTGAATCAACGACCCTTCCCCTGAATATTTCGGCTATCCTTAATACTTCCGCCTTGTTCTCCTGCCGGGGAGCTATTTTTACCAGCACCATTTCCCTTTCCACGTGATCGAGCTCTGTGAGATCGGTAACCTTGATAACGTCGATCAGCTTATTAAGCTGCTTCGTGATCTGCTCAATGATCCAGTCATCCCCGGTTGTGACAATGGTCATTACCGATATCTGGGGATCGATGGTCTCGCCGACGGAAAGGCTTTCTATGTTATACCCCCTGCCGCTGAAGAGGCCTGAAATCCTCGACAGGACACCGAATTTATTCTCAACAAGTATAGAAATGGTATGTCTCATCCGTAACCTCCGAATTTAGTGAGAAGTATCAGTGGTCAGTGTCGGTTTTAAGACCTTTTACTGACACTGTTCACTGACACTAACACGATTCATTTTATTTGACTGCCTTGAGTTTCTTTTCAGCCTTCTTTTCCTTCTCCTCAAAAAGCATGGTGTCCAGTGTTGCGCCGGCAGGGACCATCGGGAACACTTTCTCCTTCCAGTCGATGACGAAATCCATGAAGATAGGCTTTTTTGTCCTGAACGCCTCTTTCAGTACAGGCTCCACCTCGCTGGGTTTCGTCGCCCTCAGGCCCACCGCCCCGTATGCATGTGCAAGCTCGACAAAATCGGGGGTGACATCGAGGCTCGTATGCGAATACCTTTCCTGGAAGAAGAGCTCCTGCCACTGCCTTACCATACCCAAAAAGCGGTTGTTCAGGATTGCGACCTTTACCGGCAATTTGTAGATAACCGCTGTCGCAAGCTCCTGTATATTCATCTGGATGCTGCCGTCTCCGGCAATATCGATAACGAGCTTGTCCGGAAAGGCGAGCTGGGCGCCTATTGCGGCAGGGAACCCGTACCCCATGGTGCCGAGACCTCCGGAGGTCAGCAGCCTCCTCGGTTTATCGAACTTGTAGAATTGTGCCGTCCACATCTGGTTCTGCCCGACCTCCGTAGTGATAATGGCATCTCCTTTGGTGAACTCATGTATTTTCTCGACCACAAATTGCGGTTTGATCGTATCCGCTGAAAGATTGTAGGTCATGGGCCTTTCCCTTTTCCATTCATCCACCTGTTTCAGCCATGCCTTGCTGATCTCGCCCCATGTTTCTTTTATATCTTTCTTCAGGGCCTTGTTAAGGACTTTCAGAACGTTTTTCACATCTCCGACAATCGGGATATCAACCCTGACGTTCTTTCTTATGGATGTCGGGTCAATATCTATATGTATTATCTTTGCGTGGGGGGCAAACCCGTCGATCCTTCCTGTAACCCTGTCGTCGAATCTCATGCCGATGGCGATCAGCAGGTCCGAATCCTGTATGCTTTTATTCGCGTAATATGTCCCGTGCATCCCGAGCATCCCGAGTGACAGAGGATGCGTACCGGGGAAGCTGCCGAGCCCCATGAGGGTCATGGTAACCGGCACATTTGCAAGCTCTGCAAGCTCTTTGAGCTCATGTGACGCTTCTGAGAGAATACAGCCGCCGCCTGCGATGATGACAGGTTTCCTGGCCTTCGCAATCTCATGGGCGGCCTTTTCGATCATCCATTTGTTGCCTTCGTACGTAGGGTTGTAGCTCCTGAGATTTATTGTGTCGGGCCATGAGAATTCCGCCTTCCCTGAGGTTACGTCCTTGGGCAGATCGATCAATACGGGACCGGGCCTTCCCGTCATAGCTATATGGAAAGCCTCTTTTATCTGGGACGCCACATCCTTTACATCCTTCACGAGTATGTTGTATTTCGTACACGGCCTCGTTATGCCTACAATATCAGCCTCCTGAAAGGCGTCGTTGCCTATGAGAACGGTGGGCACCTGGCCGGTCAAAACAACCATCGGAATGGAATCCATGGAGGCCGTTGCTATCCCGGTGACGGTGTTTGTGGCGCCCGGCCCGGAGGTGACGAGCACGACCCCCGGTTTTCCGGTTGCCCGTGCATATCCGTCCGCTGCATGGACGGCCCCCTGCTCATGCCTCGTGAGGATCAGTTTTAAGTCCTTATCATCATGAAGGAGGTCAAAGATATTCAGGATAACCCCACCGGGATATCCGAATATATGCTTTACCCCCTCCCTCTTGAGAGACTCCAATACTATCTCTGCACCTGAAATTTTCATAGTTTTACTCCTTGGGTTTTAACCTGTATTAAGGTTATAAGTAATTAAAATAGCATACTTTCCCACAACTTTTCCACAGCAGGAGCATTAGACGGCTCCCCACGGACTTCCTGCCTCATACATACCCTCCATTTTCGATTGTTGCATATGTTTTTGACAATACAGCTTTACTTGTGCTTTAATAAAAGAGCCTTTAATGATAGCCCTGTGAGGCTAAAAGGAGAGCTCGGGTGAAACAAACTTTAAATAAAGTATGCCTTCCTCTGCATGCAGGGGAAGGCTTTTTTTATGTCTGAAATGGGGAAAGAGCTTCTCAACAAGAAAGATATTGAAAGAATCCTCTCAAGGATCGCCCATGAGATCATCGAGAAAAACAAGGGCACGGAAGACCTCTGCCTTATCGGCGTCCAACGGGGCGGTGTGCACATTGCCCGGAGGCTGTCCATGAAGATAAAGGCTATAGAGCATGCGGAGATTCCGGTGGGCTCACTTGATATCTCATTGTACCGTGACGACCTCGGCATGAGAAAGGAGCATCCCGTAGTCAGGAAGACCGATATCCCGTGCGACATTTCGGATAAAAGAATAGTCCTTGTCGATGACGTGATATTTACCGGCAGGTCCATAAGGGCTGCAATGGACGCGCTTATGGATTTCGGAAGGCCGGCCCATATACAACTTGCGGTCCTTATCGACAGGGGACACCGGGAGCTGCCGATAAGGGCGGATTATGTGGGCAAGAACATACCCACGTCAGGGGACGAAAATATTGATGTGCAGTTTGAGGAAGACGGCCTGGAAGACAAGGTTTTAATACAAGCGTCAGGAAAATAATGCCCAAGGATCTGGTCGGCATAAAAGAGCTTGCAAAGGAAGATATTGAGCTGATACTCGGTACGGCCTTGTCATTCAAGGACGTCCTGAAGAGAGACATTAAGAAGGTCCCTGCCCTGAGGGGCAAGACTGTGGTAAACCTTTTCTTCGAGCCGTCTACGAGGACAAAGACATCATTCGAGCTTGCCGAAAAGAGACTGAGCACTGATGTGCTGAACTTTTCCGTACCGACGAGCAGCGTTGTCAAGGGAGAAAGTCTTTTCGATACCATAAAAACTATTGAAGCATACGGTGTCGATTACATTGTCATAAGGCATTCATCGAGCGGGGTGCCTCATTTTATCGCACGGAATGTCGGCGCATCAGTCATAAATGCCGGGGACGGCATAAACGAGCATCCGACCCAGGCGCTGCTCGACGCTTTCAGCATCATCGAAAAAAAAGGCGCTCTCGACGGGCTCAGAATAGCGATAATCGGCGATATCTACCACAGCAGGGTAGCGAAATCCAATATATATCTTCTTTCGAAATTCGGTGCAAACGTAAGGCTCATGGGCCCCCCGACGCTGATCCCTTCCATGGAGGATTACGGGGTTGAAGTCTTTTACGATATGGATAAAGGGATTAAGGATGTCGATGTGGTAATGATGCTCAGGATCCAGATAGAGCGGCAGGGAAAGAGCTTTTTCCCGTCTACCCGGGAATATTTCAAATACTGGGGACTGGATATGAAGAGGCTCGGGCTTGCGCACAAAGACGCGATCGTGATGCACCCCGGTCCTATGAACCGGGGCATCGAGATATCCTCCGAAGTTGCCGACAGCCCTCAGTCGGTTATCCTTGAGCAGGTCACGAACGGGATAGCCGTGAGAATGGCGGTAATGTACCTGCTGACCGGGGAGAAAAGATGATGGGCACAAGCATACTTGTCAAAAACGGACGTATCATAGATCCCTCTCAGGGAATTGATTATGTCGGGGATCTACTGGTTGAGGATGGAAAGGTAGCAAAGATAGAGCGGAAGAACGGGCATACGGAAGAGCGAAAGGGCAGGAAAGCTGAAGCGCGGAAGAATGGAAGCGAGGAAGAAATACAGGAAATAGATGCAAAAGGAATGCTCGTATTTCCCGGGCTTGTGGACATGCACACCCATCTGAGGGAGCCCGGCTTTGAGCACAAAGAGACAATAAAGACAGGGACCCTGGCGGCGCTGCATGGCGGTTTCACCTCTGTATGCCCTATGCCCAACACCAATCCGGTGAACGATAACCCGACCGTCACGGCCTTTATTATCAAAAGGTCCATAGATGAGGGGTTCTGTCATGTCTACCCTGTCGGCGCTATAACAAAGGGGCAAAAAGGTGAAGAGCTCGCAGAGATGGGGCTTATGTTTGAGGCGGGATGCATCGCGTTTTCCGATGACGGGAGACCTGTCATGAGCAGTATCATAATGAGAAGGGCCCTGGAATATTCAAAAATATTCAGTGTGCCCATCATCTCTCATACCGAAGACCTTACGCTTACCGATGGCGGAGTAATGAACGAAGGCCGCCTTTCAACAACTCTCGGGCTGAGGGGCCTGCCGTCCGCTGCCGAAGAGGTCATGGTTGCACGGGATATCATCCTGTCTGAACTGACGGGGGGCAGGCTGCATATCGCCCATGTTTCGACAGAGGGCTCTGTTCGGCTTGTAAGGCAGGCAAAGGAGAGGGGGATTCAGGTAACGGCGGAAACATGTCCCCACTATTTCAGTATTACCGAGGCCGCGGTGAGGGGATATGATACCAATGCAAAGGTGAATCCTCCGTTGAGGACGGAACGGGACGTTAAGGCCATTAAAGAGGGGCTCAGGGATGGGACTATCGAAGTTATAGCCACAGACCACGCGCCGCATCACCTCGATGAGAAACTGCAGGAATTCGACAGGGCGCCATCAGGCATATCCGGTCTTGAAACGGCCCTGAGCCTGAGCCTGAAGCTGGTTGAAGAGGGGACTCTGTCGATGAGCCAACTGATCGAGAAAATGGCGGTGAACCCGGCAAGTATCTTGAATATAAATAAAGGCACATTAAAAACAGGCGCAGATGCCGATATCGTTCTTGTTGATGTAAACAAAGAGCTCAAAGTGGAGGCTAAAAAATTCGCTTCCCTCGGCAGGAACACACCGTTTGAGGGGTGGACTTTAAAAGGCATGCCTGTGATGACGATCTGCAGAGGGAAGATTCATGAGATTGTTGAGGACGGTGAAACCGGTAACAGGTAACAAGTGACGGGTTTCGGTGTCTTCTTTATCTTTTAACTCGTTACTGTATTTATGGAGGATAGATGAGTAAGGCGTTGCTCGTATTGTACGATGGCACTGTTTTTGAGGGAAAGGGATTCGGCGCAGAGGGCGAAACCATCGGTGAGGTAGTATTCAATACCTCCATGACCGGGTATCAGGAGATACTGACCGATTCGTCATACAAAGGCCAGATAGTCACCATGACCTATCCCCAGATGGGCAATTACGGCGTGAATAGAGAGGACATTGAATCCGCGGGAGGGCCTAAGGCAGAAGGGTTTATCGTTAAAGAACATATCGAATTCGCGAGCAACTGGCGTTCCGAAGGCCCCCTCGGGAGTTATCTCAGGGACAGCGGCATAGTCGGCATCGAAGATGTCGATACAAGGGCGCTGACAAGGCATTTGAGAAACCACGGGGCCCAGATGGGAATGATATCAACTGCCGATACGGATCCGGCAAACCTGCTTGAAAAAGTGAGATCGCATCCGGGGATATCCGCATTTGATTATGTCAAGGATGTTACCACTAAAGAGGCATATACATGGAATGAGGCGTGCTGGAAGTGGCAAAAAGACCGTAATGAGTTATCAGTGATGAGTAATGAGTTAAAGGATAAAGACAACGAGAGGGGACTGTCCCTATTTACCAACAGTAGGTGGTTTACCACGGACGAAGCGGAGCGGAGTCATAGAATGGGGACTGTCCCCGGCGACGCATCACGCATCACGCATCACGCATCACGAGTTGTTGTTTTCGACTTCGGTATCAAATCCAATATACTGAGAAACCTTGTTGAAGCGGGGTTTAACGTAACTGTAATACCTGCCAAAACTCCTGCGGAAGCGGTGCTCGAAATGAACCCCGATGGAATAGTCCTGAGCAACGGTCCAGGAGACCCCCAGACGGTAACGTATGCGATCGAGGCAGCAAAAAAACTTATCGGCAAGAAACCTGTATTCGGGATTTGCCTCGGCCATCAGGTACTCGGGCTTGCGATGGGGGGCGCGACATACAAGCTGAAATTCGGCCACCACGGTGGAAACCACCCTGTAAAGGATTTGCTCACCGGCAGGGTTGAGATTACGTCGCAGAACCACAACTACTGTGTCAATATAAAAAGCCTCGGCGGAAAAGTGAAGCTCACCCATAAAAATCTGTACGACGGGACTGAAGAGGGTATGCAGCATGTCGAGTTGCCTGTCTTCTCGGTTCAGCACCATCCCGAAGCAGGGCCGGGGCCCAACGACTCGGCGCACCTGTTTAAAAGGTTCAGGGAGATGATAAAAGGCAAAAATGTTAAAGGGACCGGCTTCAGATATTTACCATAACGAGTAAAGAGCAACACGTGACGGGTCAATGAGCAATTACAGGGTGGATATAAAAGATAATACGCTTGTATTTGAGACATCCTCTTTCAGGGCAGAGAGGGGCAGTATTCTCCACAGCGGGATTTATAACCGCGAACTCGCAGCGAGTCTCGCAGCAGGGGCATGTATCACGCTGGCGGGATTTTTTTTTGCCGGCAGGATTAAAATCAGCGCCGGTTACTTTTTTGCGGCTTTAGTCCTCTTTGTACTGTTATTCCTTGCCTTCAGGACATATGTTTTCCGCGATAGCGTTCTCCGGCTTGCAATTGATAAGGAAACAGGAAATATGGCGATCTCGATGAAAAATATCTTTGCTGAAAACAAAGTATCATTTTCGCTCGGTGAACTGGATGCCGTCAGGCAGGATCATGTCGCCCTGTCCCCGGAAAACCCTGACGGGGTAAAAGTAGTTGAGAAGATCGCGCTCCAGCATGGCACTGTTATTCCCGGTTTCGGGAAGACAGTGGAATTTTACACCGTGGAGCTTGGGTTTAAAAGCGGGAAACGGTTGCTGATATTCTCATCCAGGGAGCCTGCAAAAGCTGATGCTATAGCTGAAAAGTTAAAAAATTTTATAGATTCCGAAGAGAGGTAGAGATGCCAAAGAGGACTGATATTAAAAAGATACTGCTCATAGGGTCAGGCCCTATAGTGATCGGCCAGGCGTGCGAGTTCGATTATTCGGGAACACAGGCCTGCAAGGCCCTGCGGGAGGAGGGCTACACCGTCGTACTGGTGAATTCCAATCCTGCAACCATTATGACCGACCCTGAAACAGCGGATGCGATCTATATCGAACCCCTGTCAGCGGAAATACTGGAGCTCATCATTAAAAAGGAAAAACCCGATGCGCTGCTCCCGACCATGGGTGGGCAGACCGCACTGAATCTCGCGGTTGAGCTTGCCGAGGCAGGCGTTCTCGATAAATACGGGGTAGAGCTGATAGGCGCAAAATTGCATGCGATCAAGAAGGCCGAGGATAGGGAGCTCTTCAAAGAGGCTATGAGGAAGGTTGGCCTTGAGGTGCCTAAGAGCGCCGCCATAACCAACATGAAAGACGGTCTTGATATTATCGAGCATCTGGGATTTCCTGCCGTCCTCAGGCCGGCCTTTACACTTGGAGGCACCGGAGGAGGCATCGCCTACAATATCGAAGAGTACAAGGAACTGCTTGAAAAAGGACTGAAGCTGAGTCCGGTTAACCAGGTGCTGGTCGAGGAATCCGCCCTCGGGTGGAAGGAATTTGAGCTGGAAGTGATGCGCGACGGCAAGGATAACGTCGTTATCATATGCTCGATAGAGAATTTCGATCCCATGGGGATTCATACCGGCGATTCCATTACCGTTGCCCCTGCGCAGACCCTCACAGATAAGGAGTATCAGCGGATGCGCGATGCAGCGATTGCCATTATAAGGGAAATCGGAGTGGATACCGGAGGGTCCAACATCCAGTTCGCATTGAATCCGGAAAACGGCAGAATGGTTGTCATAGAAATGAACCCGAGAGTATCGAGGAGCTCTGCCCTTGCCAGCAAGGCGACAGGCTTCCCCATAGCAAAGATAGCGGCAAAACTTGCTGTCGGCTATACGCTTGATGAAATAAAGAACGACATAACACGGGAGACGCCCGCTTCATTCGAGCCGGCCATAGACTATGTTGTTACAAAAATCCCGAGGTTCACTTTTGAGAAGTTCCCCGATGCCGACGCTACCCTTACAACCCAGATGAAGTCGGTAGGAGAGGTTATGTCAATCGGGCGGACTTTCAAGGAAGCTCTGCAGAAGGCATTGAGGAGCCTCGAGATCGGCTCTGCCGGACTGGAACCGGTATTATCGCAGGGAGATTCGGATCTTGACGGGATAAAAGCAAAGCTCAGAACGCCGAACGCCGAAAGGATCTGGTACATAGCCCAGGCGCTGCGCCAGGGAACGGGCATCGATGAAATACATGCCCTGACCTGGATAGATCCCTGGTTCCTGCACAACATGAGGCAGATTATAGAAATGGAAGCAACGATTAGTGCAGAAGGAAAAACATTCAATATCGAAGCTTCCGATCTTCCGGCCTTCCGATCTATGCTGAGGGAGGCTAAAGAGTATGGTTTTTCCGATAAACGTATTGCTGCCCTTATAGGAAAAACAGAAAAAGAAATAAGGGACTTAAGGAAGCAGCTCGGGTTGAAGCCTGTTTACAAGCTTGTCGATACCTGCGCCGCGGAGTTCGAAGCATATACCCCGTACCTGTATTCGACATATGAAAAACCTTTCTATACTCTTAATTCTCCCACTCCCCCTTTACTAAAGGGTGGCAAGGGGGGATTTGTTGAGTGCGAGGCGAATCCTACTGATAAGAAGAAAGTGGTTATCCTGGGATCGGGGCCCAACAGGATAGGGCAGGGCATTGAGTTCGATTACTGCTGTGTCCACGCTGTCTTCGCCCTGAGGGAACTCGGCTACGAAACCATAATGATCAATTGCAATCCCGAGACGGTCAGTACGGATTACGATACCGCCGACAGGCTCTATTTCGAACCCCTGACCATAGAGGATGTCCTGAGTATTGTCGAGCTGGAAAAGCCTGAAGGCGTAATAGTGCAGTTCGGCGGACAGACCCCACTGAAACTCGCGGTTCCCCTTGAAAGCGAGGGGGTGAAGATACTCGGCACCTCGCCTGACTCCATTGACAGGGCCGAGGACAGAAAGAGATTCAAAGAGCTGCTCCATAAGCTTGACCTTAAACAGGCTGAGAGCGATACAGCAATGTCTATTGAGGAGGCCGCTGCCGCCGCCGGCAAGATAGGCTATCCGGTGATGGTAAGGCCCTCGTATGTCCTCGGCGGCAGGGCCATGGAGATCGTGTATGATGAGAAATCTTTAACTGATTATATGGTGCGGGCGGTCAAGGCGTCTCCCGAGCACCCGATCCTTGTAGATAAATATCTTGAGGATGCCATTGAGGTGGATGTCGATGCCATATCGGACGGTATCGATGTTATCGTCGGTGGAGTAATGGAGCACATTGAGGAAGCCGGGATACATTCCGGGGATTCGGCATGCTCAATTCCGCCCTACTCATTGCCGGCGGGCATTGTTGATGAAATTAAGCGCCAGACGAAGGCGCTTGCAAAGGAGCTTAAGGTCAAGGGATTGATGAACATCCAGTTCGCGGTCAAGGAAAACGAGATATTTATTCTTGAAGTCAATCCGCGGGGCTCCAGGACAATACCTTATGTGAGCAAAGCTACGGGAGTTCCCCTTGCAAAGCTCGCAGCAAAGGTTATGGTCGGGCATACCTTGAAAGGACTCGGGCTTACCCGGGAGATAGAAATAAAGCATGTGGCGGTTAAAGAAGCGGTCTTCCCGTTTGACAGGTTCCCCGGGGTGGACACCATACTCGGCCCTGAAATGAAATCTACGGGTGAGGTTATGGGAATAGACGAGGACTTCGGCCTTGCCTATGCAAAGGCGCAGGCTGCAAGCAGCAACAGGATACCGACATCGGGGAAAATAATTTTAAGTGTCAAAGACAAGGACAAGCCCCATACAGTAGAAATTTCCAGGAAATTGACCGGGATGGGCTTTAAGATTATTGCGACGAAAGGAACCGCGCAGTACCTTGCCGATAAAGGCATAAGCGTGGAGGTCGTCAATAAGGTAGCTGAAGGAAGGCCGCACATCGTAGACCTGATAAAAAACAGAGAGGTGAACTTTATCATAAATACGGTGACCGGCGCCCAGGCGCAGCGGGATTCCCTTTCCATACGAAGAAGCGCCCTGCAATTCAAAGTCCCCTACACGACTACCATCACAGGGGCGCGGGCGGTGGTAATGGCGATCGAGATGCTTCAGAAGAAAGAAATGAGCATTAAATCAATTCATGAATACCATAAGGCGGTGGGATAACCCGCGCCCAATGAGATTCACATCCCGGCGGGCGGCTAAACCTTCCGAGTAATTATAAGGGTTTTGTCTCCTTGATCCGGCAATACTCAACCGTGAAATAGGTCCTCTGGAAATACCGGGCGACATTAACAAGCCCGATCAGCACCGGCACTTCCACGAGAGGTCCTATGACCGCCGCGAAGGCTGCGCCTGAATTGATTCCAAATACTGCTACTGCAACCGCAATGGCCAGTTCAAAATTATTGCTTGCTGCAGTAAACGAGAGCGTTGTGGTCTTTTCGTAATCCGTCCTGAGCTTGTACCCCATATAGAAAGAGATAAGAAACATAAAAACGAAGTAAATGAGCAGCGGTATGGCAATACGGACTACGTCAAGCGGGAGTTTGACAATATAATTCCCTTTGAGAGAGAACATGACGATGATGGTGAAGAGCAACGAGATAAGGGTTATCGGGCTTATCCCGGGAATAAAAATCCGGTCATACCATTGGCGGCCTTTTATTTTAACCAGACTGAAACGGGTAACTATCCCGGCGAGAAAAGGAATCCCCAGGTATATAAAAACACTTTCGGCAATCTGTCCTATGGTTACTTCTACAACAGCTCCTTTGAGCCCGAACAAGGCAGGGAGGATAGTAATGAAGATATAGGCGTACACAGAATAGAAGAGTACCTGGAATATGGAATTAAAGGCGACCAGTCCTGCAGCGTACTCAGGGTCACCACAGGCAAGATCGTTCCATACGATAACCATGGCAATGCAGCGGGCAAGTCCGATCATGATAAGGCCGATCATGTATTCCGGATAGTTATGGAGAAAGATGATCGCAAGGCCGAACATCAGCATGGGACCGATTATCCAGTTTTGAATGAGAGAGAGGCCGAGCACCTTCTTATTCCTGAAGACCTCGCCGAGCTCTTCATATTTAACTTTAGCCAGAGGTGGATACATCATCAATATAAGGCCGATAGCAATAGGGATATTGGTAGTGCCGACCTGGAATTCATTAATGAAGCTCTCGGTTCCGGGTATGAAGTACCCGAGGCCCACCCCGAAGGCCATTGCAGCGAATATCCAGATAGTGAGATACCGGTCGATAAAAGAAAGTTTTTTGCCTGTCCCCCTCTCCATGCTATGCCCCCTTCGTTTTAAGATTATTTACCGGCTTAAGCGCTTTTTCTTTTATTTCGTCTCTTGCCTGCCTGAACCCGTTCATTATCTCTTCCTCCGTATTTTCTACCCCTCCCCGCAATAAACGGCTTTTCTTTTTACCGCGGCGACCCCTGTTTTTGTCTTTTTGTTTTTCAGAAATGCATCGAGTCGTTTCTTATCTTCTCTTACGCCGTCAGTAGAGCTTTTCTCCAGCACCGAAAGGATCAGGAAACGGGTGAACATATCGGAATCGTCTATCGTGTAGTGGATCCACTTCCCCTGTTTCCTGTCCTTGATCAGTCCGGCCTCTTTCAATATCCTCAGATGAAAGGAAACCTTTGGCTGGATCATATCAAGGGCGGCAACAATATCGCATACGCACAGTTCTCCCCTTTCGAGGAGTTTCAGTATCCTGAGCCTCGTTTCATCAGAAAGTGCCTTGAAGGTGTTTAGCAATTCCTGCATTGAGATTGGACCTCGCTCTTTATCAACTCTTTAACCTTTTCCGGGCCGGGCAACGGTTTCCCTGAATGCTTGAGCTTCCCGTTGACCACGAGTCCGGGAGTTGACATGGTATACTTCATGATTTCCCGAATATCCGATATCTTTTCAATTGTTGCATCAATGCCGAGCTCTTTGACCGCTGTTTTTGCCAGCTCCTCCATCTTGTGGCAGTTGGCGCAACCCGGACCCAATACCTTAATCTCCATAATTAACCCTCCTCAGTGTAATCTTCATTTTTTGTTTTCCTGATAAGCTCCCTCAAAGTTATTATTGAAGGTGTGTTTGCGAGTCTCCCGGACTCATCCCGGAACATCCTTCAGGAAAAGCCACCTGCTTCCAGCGGCTGTATCTCCTGCCCATTGACGAATACGGAGGGCGAACCCTTCAGCCCTAATCGGGCTGCTTCTTCGTCATCAATGCGATGGAAATTGACCGTGGCATGAACGCTCTCCAGTTCCAGCGCCGAGTAAATATTCTTTTTAAGCGCCTCTTCCGAGCCGCACCGCACTGATATGTAGCAATCAATTTGCATGTATTTATCTCCTATAGAATTGCATTGAACAGATAGCCCACCGCTATAATGGTTACAGTCATTATTCCTACAAAAACACCGAGCAACTGAACTTTCAATACCTTTCTCAGAATTATCATCTCCGGGAGCGACAGCGCAGTAACCGCCATCATAAAAGCAAGCACGGTGCCGGTGCTCAATCCTTTTTCCATAAGGGCATAGACAATCGGTATTACGCCTGCTGCATTGGAGTAAAGGGGCACGCCTAATGCAACCGCCACAGGGACGGCAAAGGGGTTCTGCGGTCCGGCATAGCGGACAAGAAAGTCCTGCGGCACATAGCCGTGGATGAAACCGCCAATGCCGATGGCCACAATGATATAGAGCCATACTCTTTTTAAAATATCGGCGGTATTCCACTGTGCGTACCGCAGCCGATCCCTGAAGCTCTGCTTTACTATCTCCTGTCCCTGGCCGGTATTGATCTTGTAGACGTACTCCTCGACCCACTTTTCGAGTTTCAGCTTGCCGATGACAAGCCCGGCTATAACAGCCACAAGCAGTCCTGTGCCCATGTAAATAGCTGCTATCTTCCATCCGAAAAGCCCCCAGAGGAGCACTACTGCTACTTCATTGACCATGGGTGATGAGATAAGGAAAGAAAATGTTACGCCGAGCGGTACCCCCGCCTCTATAAAACCTATAAAGAGAGGCACCGCTGAGCACGAGCAAAAGGGGGTAACAATGCCGAGCAGAGCTGCAAAGATATTTCCTATAAATTCTTTTTTATGAGACAATATCTTCTTCGTCTTTTCCGGAGGGAAATGGCTCCTGATTACCGATACAACGAATATGATGACTGAAAGGAGCAGGAATATCTTCAAAGTATCATAGATGAAGAACTCCAAAGCATCAGCGGGCCGGGAACCGTGCCCCAGTTTGATAACGTCGTACGTTAGGTGCTGCGCGAACTCTTTCAGCATCTCGATCCTCCGCAATACATAAATATATTTTTATATAACCACGATGTGAAACATTTGTCAAGGCCTTTGGTGATTTGAATGCATAAGCAGGGTTCCCCTGTCACCTGCTGTACGCCAACCACGCAAATATAACAACTTGATATGGCGCAGGAAATACAGGTATGATAGGTTAACCGAACAAATGAGTTCCTTGACAGCACTACAATCTGAGTGATTCGAGCAGTTGATGATAAAAAGGCGATTTTATATATTCTTGCTTTCACTGGCTATCCCTGTCCTTATCCTCTTTTTGACGCAAGTCTCCTCTTCACAGCAAAATAAACCGCAGAATAATACGATAAAAATCGGTGTTGCCTCCATGATTACGCCTGTTGACGCTGTGACGTACTATCAGGAGATTATCGATTACATCGGGGAGCAAATAAAGCAGCCTGTCCAGATGGTACACAGAAGGACGTACGAGGAAATGGATTCGCTGCTTG
>JAMCVZ010000032.1 GCA_023476565.1 Nitrospirota bacterium | reverse complement strand
TCAAAGAGGCCGAAGCAAAAAAGAACATTTTGTAAGGGGATAGGGGCACTCAATCCTTTGAGGCGCAAAGGAAGTGGTGCGCCCATTTTTCGTCTCTTCCTCTTATCGCTCATTTCATCTTTTCCGGAGTATTCCTTTTTCCTGCACACGTAGAGACCTTTTGTTAATTTCGTACAAGACAAGCAAGTGCTATGCCGAACAGTGTTGGGACGGTTCTATTTAAATGATGAAAAGAAGAAAAGGTGGGGGAAAGAGAATAAATAGAACCGTCCCCTTTACCTAAAAACAAGGATTGAAACAGCAATACAAGCGGTGAGGGCCTCTTTCCTCGTTCCGTCTGAGAGCACTATCCATAAAAACAAGGATTGAAACCATCTTTCCAAGCGTGTCTTCCCCTGCCTTTCCGTGGTCTGAGAGCACTCAGCCGCACTTTTGATTACACCCAATTGCATGATGCAATTCGGCAGCTTGAACAAGAATGTATTTGCATGGTATCATTCAAACAAATGCACGTTTTATTGATTACAGCTCTTATTGTGCTTTTTCCCGGACTCGAGACCCGGGCTGATATTTATAAATATGAGTCCGGAGACGGGGTTATTGTCTTTACCAACACACGCATGAACGCCGGCGGCAAGGTTGTGGTGAGGGAGAACAAGCCGCTTCATAAGGCCGCCAAAGTGCAGAGGGATGGCACGAAGCATGGTAACGGGCCCGTTACGTACAGCTCAAGTGAATCGTTTCACAGCATAGCGGAAGAAAAGGCTATGCAGCATAACGTAGATCCCCAGCTTGTGAAGGCGGTCATAAAGGCTGAATCGAACTGGAATCCCGGAGCAGTATCTCCCAAAGGGGCCCTGGGCCTTATGCAACTGATGCCGTCCACTGCTTTGCTCCTGGGTGTCGGAAACCCGTTCGACCCGGTGGAAAATATCGACGGCGGCGTCAGGTATCTGAAATATCTAATGGGGAGATTCAGCGGTAATATGACCCTTGCGCTTGCCGCATACAATGCAGGTCCGAAACTGGTGGAAAAGAGAGGGACCGTCCCGTCGATTCCTGAAACCGTGGCGTATGTGAAAAGGGTCCTGGCGTACTATACCGGGAACGGCGGCGTAGCGCTCAAGGCAAGTTCACAGGAGATACAAAAAGAGATAAAAAGGGAATACAGCAGAATAAAGAGGCTGGTCTTAGAAGACGGTACAATGCTTTTTACCAATTCTTACCTTGCCCATTCATACCTCGAGAAATAAGGTTTTTTAAATGCCTGTTGATATTGAGAAGACGAAAGAAGAGATATTAAGGCTTAAAGAGGAACGGAAGGCGGTAATCCTGTCCCATAACTATCAAAGGGAGGAGGTACAGGACATTGCCGACTTCGTGGGTGATTCCCTCGAACTTTCAAGAAATGCCGCGACAATGGACTGCGAGGTGATTGTTTTCTGCGGTGTCGATTTTATGGCGGAAAGCGCTTCGATTCTCTCTCCGGAAAAGACCGTGCTCCTGTCCGAAATGGATGCATCGTGTCCGATGGCTGAAATGATTCAGGTCAGCATGCCGAGGTCGGTCCGGAGAGTATTCGCCGGATATGAGGTCCAGCCGACTTTTGTTTTTCCCCATGAGTTCACTTTGAGAGATATCAAAGCAAAGTATCCGGGCGTGCCTGTCGTTGCCTATGTCAATACCACTGCTGAGGTGAAAGCAGAGAGCGATATATGCTGCACTTCGGCAAATGTGGTAAAGGTCATTGAATCCCTGCCGGATGAAAGGGTCATATGCATACCCGACAGGAACCTGTCGATGTGGGCGGCAAAGAATACAAAAAAGCAGATAATCGCATGGGACGGCTTTTGCCATGTCCACGACAGGGTTACGAAGGACAATATCCTGACGGCACGGAAGGAGCATCCCCATGCCCTTCTCATGGCCCATCCGGAATGCAGGCCTGAGGTCCTTGAACTCGCAGATCATGTGACAAGCACATCGGGGATGCTCAGATTTGCAAAGGCGTCCGGTGCAAAGGAATTCATAGTAGGAACTGAGGTGGGCATCATGCACAGGCTCGGGAAAGAAAATCCCGACAAGGTTTTCTATCCCCTGAGAAAGGATATGATATGCCCCAACATGAAAAAGACCACACTGAACAGTATTCTCAGGGAACTGAAAGAGATGAAGAACGTAATTAAAGTCCCTGAAGAAATAAGGCTCCCCGCCAAAAGGGCCTTGGACAGGATGCTCGAGATCAAATAAGTGCAAAATTCAAAATGAAAAGTGAAAAGTTACGGAGTTCCATAATTTTGATTTTTTCATTTTATATTTTTAATTGATTCAGTCGTGTCCCACCTCGAACAAAAGATCATCGAAGAGATCAGAGCGGAAGGCCCTATCAATTTTGAGAAATTCATGGAAATTGCCCTCTATTATCCCGGTCATGGTTACTACGCTAAAGAATCGACAAAAATAGGCAGGACCGGAGATTTCTATACGAGTCCGCATCTCCACCCCGTATTCGGTGCAATGATAGGGAGGCAGATGGAAGAGATGTGGAATCTCATGGGGAAACCGGGCATATTTCATGTCGTTGAAATGGGCGCCGGCATGGGGTACCTTGCCAGGGACCTGCTTGAGTATTTAAAGGGATCGCGCAGGAGAGAGGATTTTTTACGGTGCATCAGGTATGTGCTTGTTGAGCTGAACCCCTCAATCAAAGCGGCTCAGCAAACGTTGCTTAATGACCACCTCAATAGGGTGGAGTGGGTTTCTGAATTGAAAGATATCGAACCCTTCTCAGGATGTCTTTTGTCCAATGAGCTTCTGGACGCCTTTCCTGTAAGGCTGGTGGAGATGGAAGATGAACTGACGGAAATATATGTGGCATATGACCCTGAGAGGGGTCTCGTTGAAATAAAAAAGCCGGGCAGCAGGGAGATAGCAGAGTATTTTAAGGAGTTCTCAATAGGGCCGCCGGAAGGCTACAGGACTGAAGTGAACCTGAGGATAAGAGATTGGCTGCACGATGTGAACGGCAAGCTGCTGAAAGGGTTTATTCTGACTGTAGATTACGGCTATGCTGCACGGGATTATTACAGCGATGACAGGAGCAGGGGGACACTCCTCTGTTATCACCGCCACCGGGTAAATGAGGATCCGTACCGGAATATCGGGGAGCAGGACTTGACCGCGCACATTAACTTTTCCTCCCTGAAAAAATGGGGGGAGGAAATAGGCCTCAAGACCGCCGGGTTCAGTTCCCAGGGCACCTATCTCGTCTCGCTCGGTATCGATGAGGTCATAAAAGAGCTCTACGGAGAACACCCCGACCCTTTTGAGACCGCAAAAATAAAAGGCCTGGTCCTGCCGCAGGGGATGGGAGAATCGCATCAGGTGATGATCCAGTACAAAGGGGAGGGCGGGATGAACCTCAGCGGCTTCAGCATCAGGAACCAGGCAAAGCGGCTATGATGTGAATGCCTTCAATCTCTCGATGCTCTTCAGCACATCTTCAGGATTATGTGCTTCAATGGTATAGACACAATCCTTGCCGTTCACTGCGGCAAATAAAGCGTGGAAGTCAACATTTCCATCGCCTATGGGGAGATGCTGGTCTGCGCTTTTATCGTTATCATGGATGTGCAGTTCAATTATGTACGGCTTGAGGTCTTCAAGCCATGTGCTCATGGGGACCGCACTAAATAAATTACAGTGCCCCGCATCAAAACATATGCCGAAATTGCCGGAGATCATCCTTTCCGCAAGAAGCTTCAGATTTGATGGTTCGTCTTCGAATATATTTTCGATAGCGATTTTTACCCCGAGCTTTTCAGCCCGCTCATTAAGCGGCTGCCACGTTTCGAGACTCTTCCTCAGCCACAGGTCCGTCTGCAGCGCATACTTCCATTTTTCATACCCCGAGTGAAAGACGATACATGCGGGTTTCAGTAGCTCTGCAAGGTCCAGGGTCCGGTTAAATCTCTCGACGGTTATCCCCCTGATCCGGGAATCCACAGCCCCGGGACAAAGGTCCATGAACGGCGCATGGAATGAAAGCGAGGGTTTGTAAGCGAGCGTAGCCCTGAGTGCGCGGACGGAGTCCGTGCTCAGGGAATCAAGGGTTTCGGCATTAAAGTATATTTCAAGATTCAGCTTGTTATCGAGTATGAACTGAATGTGGTCGCCTATGTTTTCATAGGGAACGTGAATATGAGGGGCTGTCATTTATCAGCAGTAGGGGTTTCTTTTTTGGGTTCCGGTTTTGCCTCTGTTTTCGACTCTGTTTTTTTGTCGGGTTTTTTTGAGCCGTTCGACCCCTTCTCGGCTTCTATGGCCCTCTTCCGGTCGGAGGATGCGTAGTCCGTAGCATACCAACCGCTCCCTTTCAGAACGAAAGAAGTGCTGGATATAAGTTTTTTCAGCTCCCCGCTGCAGTCCGGGCATACCGTTAAGGGCGCATCGCTGAATTTCTGCATTGCCTCATGGTTTTTCCCGCATTTGAGGCATTCATATTCGTAAATAGGCATATGTAGTACTCCTCATTTCTAGTGTAACATATAAATATAATCGAGCAGGGGCACTCAGGTCAAGGGAACGAATTGCACCGGGGATGAAGTACCGTGAAATTTAATACCTTCGGGATATCTCTTCAGTTAGGGCAAAGTGACCTATGGGGCATAATGGCCCATTAAACAGAGGACATAATGACCTGATTGTTATCTCCCTGAATAAGTCTTGATATTGCAACATTTTGAAAATAAAGAGATAAATTCCTTGGCATATCGTTTGATACTATAACTGTGCTTGAAATCGGCGAAGGCATCATTGAAGTAAAATCGACCAACGGTGACACCTACCTGGGCGGCGATGATTTTGACGCGAGGGTAATCGGCCTGCTGTCAGATGAATTCAAAAAAGAAAACGGCATAGACCTGAAATCGGACAAGATAGCGCTGCAGAGATTGAAAGAGGCATATTGCATCAGGCGTGATGTATTCCCCCCTCACGCCTGATGCATTTTTATTTTGTCACAAGGTGCTGATATGATTACAGTACCAGTCAGGATTGACATAGTTTACCGGGCGGCCTTATTTGTTAGGCCACTTTTTTGATTTCATTTCCCTCATACTCGGGAAACATGATAATAGCAGGATGGATACCAAAGGCTTTTGCTAACTGCTCTGCGCGTTTTTTGCCGATTTCAACTTTTTCGTTTTCCAGGAGACTGATATTTGTCGAGGTGATGCCGCAGCGTCTGGCGAGCTCGGCCTGGGTCCAGCCTTTCAATTCACGAAGCATTCGTATGACCTCGCCTGTGGTTATTGCAACATGCGGTTTTGCCGAAACAAATTCTGTCTTCCTATGTGCTCTCATATATCCTCCTCTTCTAATAACCGTGCGGTGTTATTTCTAAAACGAAAACAGTGACAATATCACGCTCCACGGCATAGACAACTCTATATTGTAAGCTCAACCGTGATGATCGTTGTCCTGCGCGTTCTCCTTTGAGCTTTTCATCATGGAAGCCGGGAAACTCTTTCAACTTTTCCGGTCCATGCCGAAGCACGAGGTCTTTCCAAAGCTCGTATTTCTTAACAACCGCCTCTGGCAATTTCCGGCATGTTTTTCCGATGTCGCGGTGTTCCTGAATACGCCACATTATTAATTATAATAAGGTATTAAATTTAATAAGTCAAGGTTTGCTGTCTGTCCGGTCAGGCTGTGCGGATTTTTTTCACTTAAATACAGAGGCCCCGATAAATGAGCCAAGTTCCTGCCTTATGGGTTAAAATAGTACGTAAGGGCAGATGTTGCCCGTAAGTTTAGGTAAGGAACCCGGGCAGATATTATGTAGTATAGGTGCAGGGTGTGTCCGGGCAATCAAACTACATATATGAAAGGAGAATGAACCATGGCTGAGCGGCGCTACAAGTACAGGAGGGAGGACTTCGGACCTCTTCCGGTAAAGCTTCATCATCTGACCATCTATCTTAATTTTATCAATAACAGTGTGGAGGCGGGCAATTGTCTCGAGATGACCGCCGAGTATGACCTGCGTGAGATCCAACTGGATGCAAACAGCCTTGAGATCATACAGGTTGAGCGGGTTGCCGGACCTTCGGACAGGGGGGGAACCCCTTTGCATTATGAATATGCCCGTGAGGCAAACAAGCTTGTCGTTAAACTTCCCCTGCAGGTGAAGGCCGGTGAGAGGTTCTTCGTAAGGACGTTTACCCGCTGTTTCCCTTCCGACCATATTCTGGAGGGAATATATAAAGATGCTACCCCCCCAGGGGCTCCTCAGCAGTATATGTCGCAATGCCAGCAATGGGGCTTCCAGCGCATTATGCCCATCTTTGATGATTGCCGCGCCAAGTGCACCATGACCACCACCATTGAAGCGGACAGGGCTTATACCCATCTTATCAGCAACGGGAATATCGACCGCAGCCTGAATCCCGGAGGCAGGCCTGTCCCGAAGCCGGATGACCCCGGAAGGCAGATCATCACCTTTGAGAATCCCGTCCCCATGGCCCCCTACCTGTTTATAGCCTGCGCTGGGACATGGGATGCGCTTTCGGACAATGTTGTCTATAAGTCCGGCCGCGTGGTGCGCCTTGAGTACCTGGCGCCTCCGGGCTCGGTGAACGAAGTCCGCATCCCCGTCGAGATCCTTAAAAATTCGATACTCTGGATAAGGGAAACACAGGATTATGAATACACCGGTGATACCTATCGCACCATTTGCATGAATAAGTCCAATTTCGGCGGCATGGAAAACGTGGGCAATACAACTATCGTCACCGATGCCGCGCTTATCAATGAACATACCCTCGATTTTGCCCTGCTGTACGCCCATGCGGTCATTGTCCATGAATTCGAGCATAACCAGTGCGGCAGCGAGACCACGATGGACACCCCTTTTGATGTCTGGCTGAACGAGGCATACACGGTTGATGTCGAAAGGCAGTTCATGGCGGATACCTTTACCCCCTCGTTTATGCGGCTGCATCAGGTCGACGGCATCCGCAATCCGCTCCTCGGCCCCCTGGCTATCGAGGACGGCGGCCACGCAGGGCGGATAGTGCGGGAGGGCTTCAATAATCCGGATGAACTGATCGACGGGGTCACCTACGTTAAAGCCGCGGAAGTCATCAGGATGCTGCGCCTGATACTCGGGCCCGAGGTGTTCCGTGGAGGAAAGACCCTCTATTTTTCCCGCTACCATAACGGCAATGCCACAACGGACCAGTTTTTCGAGTGTTTTGAAGAGGTGTCGGGGGTCTCTCTCGAGCAGTTCAAAAAAGGCTGGCTCTATACTATCGGCTATCCGAAAGTGACTGCTTCAGCGGAATACGAGCCGGCCGATCAGCGCTACCGTATCCGTTTTCACCAGGAAGCGCCGCCGGGCCTATCCCCTTTTCACCTTCCTGTAGAACTGGCCCTGGTTGACGGGAGAGGGCAGGATATAAAGGGAACACGGCAGATATTCCAGCTCAGGGAGGCTGATGCAGAACTGGTCCTTGAGAATATTGCCGAGCCGCCCGCGTTCCCGTCAATGCACCGCGATTATTCTTTTTACGGCACCTTCCAGTATAAAAACGCGACCCCTGTCACCAGGTCTTTGCAGGCCAGGCTTGACCCCAATGCCTATAACCGGGTTGATGCCATGCGCCAGTTGACTGACCAGGAACGCATCAAGCTCCTCCACAATCCCGACGGCGATGTCAGTGAATTCTGGCTTGATCTGTACGGGAAGGTGCTTTCCGATCAGGGCCTGCCCGCCTCTTTGAAGGCGTACTTCCTGCGTATCGACGAGCAGCCCATGGACCGTACCTATTCGACATGGTACCAGGAGCTTGTGGCAGTGCGCGAGATGTTGATGAAGGCTGTAAACCGGCTCTACCGTAAACAGCTCCTTGAGCAGTTCGAGGCGTTGGATACCTACTCCGTATCCAAAAGACGAACGCCCAAAGACGGCATTGAGGAACGCCTGCTGAAGAGCGTCCTTCTTGAGTTGACAACTATCGATGACTCTGATGAGAGCCACGCACTGATACTGGATCATTTTGACGGGGCAACCACCGCAACCGACCGTGTAGCCGCTTTGACGGCCCTTAACCGCAGCTCCGCTCCCGCGCGCCTGGAAGTGCTGGAAAACGTGTATGAGGCCTGGCATACACACCTCAGCGGCTATGCAAATTACCTCCGTATCATCGCAAGCGGAACACGCGACGATGTTTTTGCCATGATCGAGAAGGAAAAGAAGCGGCCGGGCTTTGATATAACCCAGCCGACCTGGAGCCGTGCGCTCTTCCTGCCTATGGCGGTCAATAATAAAATGGTCTGGACGGACAGGGGCATCGGATGGGTTGCGGATACCGTAATAGCGCTTGCGCCGATTAACGCAACCACAACGGGCAGGCTGCTCAATACGTTCCAGCATGTCGGAAAATTAAGACCGCATTTGCGGGAGAAAGTCCATGCGGCCCTGGAGCGCATTGTGCATAATATTTCCGAAAAGGACAGCCCGGCTGTTTACGGCCAGGCCAGTGCATATCTGAAAGGACTTCAAGGGTGAGAGGGCGTTGATGACATTTTATACTTGACGCATATTTTCAATGCTGGTACTATTTTATAGTCGTAAGTATATTAAGTCCGTTTATGAACCGTAAATCAAAGGAGGCAGGAATGGCAACAAAGAAGGCTGCAGGGAAGAAGGTAGCGAAAAAGGCAACGGTAAAGAAGCCGGCAGCAAAGAAACCGGCGCCAAAGAAGGCGACAGCGAAGAAGACAACGGCAAAGAAGACGACAGCGAAAAAGGCAACGGTAAAGAAGCCGGCAGCAAAGAAACCGGCTGCAAAAGCCAAGAGAGCCCCGAACCCGGCGTTCATGAAGGCCATGAACATCAGTCCTGAACTGGCTATGGTAGTCGGAAGCAAGCCGCTTCCGAGGACAGAGGTGACGAAGAAGGTTTGGGAATATATCAGGAAGAACAACCTTCAGGATAAAGTGAACAAGAGGAACATCAATGCTGATGAGAATCTCAAGGCGGTTTTCGGCGGCAAAGGCACGGTATCGATGTTCGAGATGACCAAGCTGATCAATCAGCATTTGAGCTAATTCTCAAACCAGTACTCCATAGCCGGCATAAAAAAAGGCGGTAAGCAGGGTCTCCTGCTTACCGCCTTTTTTTATGCCGGATTGCTGAACATGTGCGCTGGGGACAGTCCCCTTACTCAGTGTTTAAAATATGCCGGGTTTTACAGGCAATGATTTTTATATAATAGAGGAATGGGGAACGGGATTCAGACAGCATGTGGCAGAGAACTTTTGGTTTTCCCCGGGAGCGGTGTTCTATGATTTATGTGCTTGATCTGTTCGGGGTGATCGTATTTGCCATTACCGGCTCCCTGGCAGCGGGAAAGAAGCATATGGACCTTTTCGGTGTCATCGTTGTCGCACTTGCGACGGCCCTTGGAGGAGGCACCCTTCGCGACCTGGTACTGGGAGTCCACCCGGTCTTCTGGATAGCCGACCCCACCTATATTTATGTAGGCTCCGGGGCCGCTCTTTTGACCTTTGTGCTGGCGCGGTTTATTAACCGTCTTGATAAAGTCCTTCAGATAGCCGATGCCTTCGGCCTGGCCGTATTTACCGTTATCGGGACACAGAAAGCAATGGGCCTCGGGGTTCCGCCGGTCATCAGCGTGATAATGGGGGTTATGACAGGCGTTGCCGGCGGTATGATACGTGACCTGCTGACCGGGGAGATTCCGCTTATCCTCCGGGCCGAGATTTATGCCACGGCTTCATTATGCGGCGCTTCAGCGTTTGTAGGTCTGTCCCCTTTTCATTCAAGCATGCATTTCAATATCTATGCATCGGTTCTGGTGATCCTGGGACTCAGGCTCGCAGCAATACGATGGAACCTTTCCCTGCCGGTATTTCCCTTAAAAGACTGATTCTTATGCTCCTTTCGGCATCTTTTAAAATCATTTTGGCGAGCTGCTGCGTGATAGTGCTTCCGCCCTGCTTGATGCTGAGGCATAGATGTAAAAGTCGACAACGGCAAGGTCACGCTTTCCGGAAAGGCGCCTGTTTACCATACAGTCATGAACATCGCGAAGTATGCTCCGGGAGTTGTGGACATGGAGGACTATCTTATGAAATGCGGGTTATTTCCGTTGACAACACCGCACGATTCAATTTAAATTATCCTTTTATCTATTAAGAATCGGGGGTAAACGTGTCTGGCAAGATTGGAGTTAGAAGTCCCATAGTCGAGATGGACGGCGATGAAATGACCAGGATTATCTGGTCCCTCATAAAAGAGGAACTTATAACGCCTTTTCTTGATATCGATTTAAAATATTACGACCTCGGCATAAAGCACAGGGACGAGACCGACGATAAAGTCACGGTCGATGCCGCGAACGCCCTTAAGGAATTCGGCGTCGGCGTCAAATGCGCCACCATAACGCCCAATGCGGCCCGTGTAAAGGAATACAATCTCAAGCAGCAATGGAAGAGCCCGAACGGGACGATCCGCTCGATTCTCGACGGAACGGTATTCAGGAAGCCGATTATCATAAAGAATATCCCTCCTGCTGTGCACAAATGGAAGAAGCCGATCATCATCGGCCGCCATGCATACGGAGATATCTATAAGAACGTCGAGTGCGTTATCGACAGGCCCGGCAGTGCAGAGATCGTCTTCACCCCTGCGGATGGAAGTGAGAAGGCGGTCCTGAATATCCATGATTTCAAGGGACGGGGTGTTGTCATGGGAATGCACAATACGGAAGCGTCTGTCAGGAGCTTTGCCCGGTCATGCATCAACTACGCCCTTGGTGAGAGGATCGACCTCTGGTTCGGCGCAAAAGATACCATCTCGAAGCAATACCACGGTTTTTTCAGGGACATTTTTGCGGAGGAAGTGGAAAAGGCCAAAGACAAGATACAGCAGGCCGGGATACAGTACCGCTATCTGCTTATCGATGATGCGGTCGCGCAGGTGATAAAGTCGGATGGCGGCATGCTCTGGGCATGTATGAATTACGACGGCGATGTCATGTCAGACCTGGTGGCTACCGGCTTCGGAAGCCTCGGGCTTATGACATCCGTTCTGGTGTCACCTGACGGCAAATATGAATTTGAGGCGGCCCACGGCACGGTGGTCAGGCACTACTATGAACATCTGAAAGGCAACCCGACTTCGACAAATTCCATCGCATCTATCTTTGCCTGGACCGGGGCGCTTGCAAAGAGGGGCGAAATCGACAATACGCCCGACGTGGTCAAATTCGCAAAGGCACTTGAAAATATCGTTATCCGGACGGTGGAGAGCGGCATCATGACAAAGGACCTGATGCTGATCGCAAACCCGCCCGTGGCACAATATGCCCGCACCGAAGAATTTATCGGTGCGGTCGCAGAGAGGTTGAGAAAGGCGATCTAACTTTACGTCTCTATAAGCAGACAGGACTTAACTAATAGCACGTCCTGCCTTTCATCCTCTTCACTTTTTTATGTTAATTGATAATACGGAGGCAGATTTCATGGAAATCGATGTAAGCATGGAGAATGATTCCCTCTCAATCCCTGTGGAAAATCCCTTCCACCTTGACCTTGATGCAATTATGGGGAAAATTGATCATTTCGTTTCTTCAAAGGGCTCCGGGCTGAACGGCCTGGATATAAAAGGGCTCCTCCCCGGAATGGTCAGGGGTGTCGCGGGCTGTGAAGAAGGGTGCCCCGCCAATGCGCTGGAATTTGTGGATTCCGGGTTCAAGGATTTTGCTCTCAGTTACATAGAAGGGGGGATACTCTCCGCAAAGGCCGTGATGGAAAACGGGAAAGAGCTTGCCATAAAGATGTTCCCGGATTTTTAGCGAGTCTTATCGGACAGCAGGGGCAGGTGAGCGGGCCTTTTATCCCTGCTCTCATTTTATCTGAAGAAGATTTTATTCCGGGCCCACGGAAATTATTACCTGCCCACACAACACCGCATCTAAGCCAGCAGAACGTCTTTCCCTTCGGCTTCCTGTTCATCAAGGAGCGGGACCCATCTGCCTTTCTTAGTCAGGACAAAAACCGCCTGCTTCTCGCATTTTTTGCATTTTCTGATTTCAGCGGCCTGGATGCCGAGCTCCATCACGTCGGAAGTAACGCCGTGGTGGAACAGCGGCTCATATTTATGCCCGTGTTTCATGTGCTTATCCTCCCTTTTTCTCTATCGTACGCTCATATCATATATAATTTCCACCATTGGATGGAAGCACGGATGGGCAGACCGGTTTTCTATCTTGTATGTTATCCGGCTTTTACCGCATGCCGGGAAGGTAGAATGATCTGGAGCTCCCTGCCGGCTCTACATCCGCTCGGGGGCTTCGACTCCGAGTATTTTCAGGCCGTGACGCAACACAACCTGTACCGCCGAGCAGAGCGCAAGACGCGCCCTGGACAGTTCCGCATCTTCCGTAACCACCTTGTATTTATGGTAATAGGGGTGGAACATGCCTGCCAGTTCCTGGAGATAAAAGGTTATCCGGTGGGGCTCATGCGCCAGAGCGGCGCTCTTTAAGAGCATGGGATAGTACAGGAGCTTTTTGACTATCCGCATCTCCTCTTCGTTAAACAATTCACCATTGAAATCAAGTAACGGGTAACGGGTAACGGGTAACGGGTTTAATTTCGAATTTGAGTCTTGAGGTTTTTCAGCCTCTTGCCCGGCCTTTTCAAAGATGCTGTTAATCCTGGCATGAGCATACTGCACGTAATAGACGGGATTTTCAGAAGATTGCGCCTTTGCCACTTCGATGTCGACCTCCAGATGGCTGTCCGGGCGCCGGGTCAGGAACAGGAATTTTGTGGTATCGGCGCCGATATCGTCCATGACCTCTCTGAGCGTGATGAATTCGCCCGCGCGTTTCGACATCTGAACGGGCCGGCCCCCCTTCAGGAGCGATACCATCTGCACAAGGAGCACGCGCAGACTGTCCCTGGGACAACCCAATGCCTGAATGACCGCCTGCATTCTCGGAATGTATCCGTGGTGGTCGGCGCCCCAGATATCGATCAACTCGTCAAAACCCTTCTCTATCTTTTTCCTGTGATAGGCGATATCAGGGGCAAAGTAAGTGTATTCGCCGTCTTTCTTGACGATGACCCTGTCCTTATCATCTCCGAAAGCCGTTGACCTGAACCATGTTGCCCCGTCTTCTTCATAGATATAGCCGCGCTCTCTGAGATCGTCTATTGCCTTAACGACCTCTCCCTGCGCATACAGCTCCCTTTCGCTCTGCCATGAATCGAAGAACACGCCGAAGTCCTCGAGATCTTTCCTGAGGGCCGCGAGCATCTTGAGATAAGAGAAATCGATTATTGTCTGCGACACCTCATCGAAATCCTTACGGGCAAATTCATCCCCGTACTTATCTTTTAATTCCCTTGCAAGGTCTTCGACGTAATCGCCCCGGTAGCCGCCTTCGGGGAAGGGATAGTCCACCCCGCAGAGCTGTTTGTATTTTGCGAATACGGACAGGCCGAGCTGCCTGACCTGCCCGCCGGCATCGTTTATATAGAATTCCTTTTCTACCTTATAGCCTGCTTCGGTGAGCAGGTTGGAGAGCGCGGCCCCAAGCGCTGCTCCCCTCCCGTGGCCCAGATGCATGGGTCCTGTGGGATTGGCGCTTACGAATTCGATCTGTATTCTTTTCCCCTTGCCGATGTCCTCGGTAAGAAAAGCTTCCCGCTCCTTAAGCAAAGATTTTATCTCGCTGCACAGGAATGCTCTGGTAAATACGAAGTTGATAAAGCCGGGGCCCGCTATTTCGATCTTGTCGAAGATCTCTTTATTTTCGATTGCATTAACGATATCCTCGGCTGTTTTCTTCGGCGGTTTTTTGAGCTGCCGGGCAAGGCCCATAGCCATAGGCGTCGATAAATCGCCGTGACCTTCTCCTTTGGGTATCTCTATTTCGATGGAATCAGTCGATGGCTGCTGATCATTAATCCTGGTTTTTGACAGTATTTCCCTGAGAATTCTTTCCATAGCTTTTAAGTTTAAGCATCTTGTCCGTTGAATGTCAACACACTGCAGGCAACAGGCAAGGGGCTACAGGTATAGAGGCAAAGGAATATGAAGCCTATAGCCTCTTGCCTGCTGTATATTTCTGAATTGTTTGAAGATTGCTTTTAAATGGATTGATGTTGTACTATTTTTTCAGGCGTTGTTCAAACTATATCTCGTGCATGCCGTGTCGAACTGAATACAGGGATAATTCTTGTAATAGAGTGGTTATTGACCCCGATTATAATTCGATCAGGTGCTCGAAAGTGGAAATTTCGGGAACCAGAATCAGTGAGCTTGACGGCGATAGGGTCGTCATCACCGTCCCAAGAGAACAAATCCGGCAGATCAAGCTCTCTTATGATACGGGCGCCAAGAACCCGTTCTGTCAATTCTTCCTCGGTTTTACCCTGCTTTCGCTTGGGCTGATCGGAGTGATCGTGATCTTTATTGCGAGTGCGGGAGGCGGTTCGCTCATCCAGAATCAATCCGGAGGTTCGGTGCTCCCCCTGATCCCGATTACCCTTTGGCTCATGATCGGGATAGGTCTCTGGCTTTTGGCCGACATATTCCAGGCTAAATATCATTTTTTAATTGACACGGAAAATGGAATACGCAAGGTTTTTTTCGAAAAATCAGTAGATATCAGGGAAATTCAGCAGTTCATAAAAAGGGCGCATCTGAATTTCGGATATGAAATAGATGTGTCTATCGTGGAAAAAATGCAGGTCTCTTCCTGAGCTCCGAATCAGTTCAACCCGATCTGCCTGTCAGCCATTGTCGCAAAGCCGGAAAAATAAAAACCGCCTGCTTTGAGGGGGAGTGAAAAGAGGGCTGCCATGGCAGCCCTCCCGGAAAAACGACGAATCCCCGGTCTCTTCAGACAGGCCTATTATGCCCCGTCCACAAACTCCTTTGCCGCTTCAGCGGCTTCCGCGTCAACAACACTGCTTTTATTGGCGGTTGAAAGGAAAGCCGAAAGGAGGTTGAGGAGCAGGAGGACGCCCATCACGACGATGAAGCCGTGCATGAAGGCATTGTCCTTGATGGAAACAGGAATGCTGGTGTTGCTGAATACATGCTGGGCATTGGGATATCCTTTTTCGGCCAGGTACCGGTGCTCCAGGGTGGTGAATATTACGCCGGATATATCTACCCCGAAGATAAGCCCCAGAGAGCGCATCATGTTCAGGACGCCTCCGGCCACACCCAATTTATCCCTCGGGGCTGAGCCCATGATCGCACTGTTGTTCGGCGGGGTGAACAATCCCATTCCAACCCCGAGGAGGATCAGCACGGCCACCAGCAGAGGCAGTTGCGCCGATACTCCCATGAACAGAAGGGAGAAGCAGGCCAGGGCGGAGATGAGCATCCCCGAGGTGGTCATTATCCTTGAGCCGTACTTATCCGAGATGTGGCCCGAAAACGGGGCGACCACCGCCATCGCAAGCGGGATGGGGGTCAGCAGGGAGCCGGTGAGCGCAACGCTGTAGCCCAATACCTTCTCCAAGTAAAAGGGCATCAGGAACATGATTGCGAACAGGACGTAATACGACAGCATGCCGGTCAGGTTGCCGATGAGGAAGGTGGCATTCTTGAAGAGCTTGAGGTCTATCAGCGGGTGCTCAACCCTCAACTCCGTGATGATGAAAAGGGACAGCAGTACGGTGCTGGAGAGGAAATACATGATGATCGTGTGAGAGGCCCAGCCAAGTTTCACGCCCTCATTGAAGGCCAGTACCAGGAAAGCGAGCCCGGACGCGAAAAAAGCGGCCCCGAGATAATCAACCTTCTCCTTTTCCTTAACCTTCTGGTTAGGAGGAAGGATGAAAAGGGCGGCCAGGGTCCCCAGTATGCCGATCGGGATGTTGATATAGAAAATGGCCCGCCAGCCTACCGTGGCTATCAGGATGCCTCCGACAAAAGGACCCACTGACATGGAAATCGCCTGGATTGCGCCCTGAATACCGATAGCCTTGCCCCGCTCGTTTGCCGGGAAAGCATGGGTGATAATGGCGACGGAGTTGGCCTGCAAAAGCCCGGCCCCTATCGCCTGGATGACGCGCGAGACGATCATGAAGCCGGCCGTGGGCGACATTCCGCACAGCAGCGAGCCTACGGAAAACACCACAAACCCGATATTATAGAGCTTCGACCTGCCGTACATGTCGGACAGCCTCCCAAACAGCGGCAGGAAAATGGTCAGCGTAAGCATATATGCCATCGCTATCCATTCGATTACCGCCATGGAGACATTGAACGTGTTCTTGAGGGTCGGCATGGCTACGTTTACGATGCTTACGTCCAGGGCCGACATGGTGGCGCCCATCAGAACAGTGGAAAGAATGAACCACTTCCAGCTTGGGCGTGAGGAAAAATGCGGATGAGGAAACTGCAAAGTTCTACTCATTTGAAATCACTCCTATAAAGAGAATTTTAAAAACCTGGTATTATATCAATTTGCATTGGTAAAAAGATCAAAGACCCAATTACGTATGCCTGTCTTCTCTTCGGTAACCTTATCCCCCTGAATGAAGAGCTTTTTTGCAAGGAGACCCCTTTTCCTTATATCAGCCTCCATGTGGTCACCAAGGGACCTTACATCAATGGAGACATCCGTGTCATTGTACTTTTTTGCATAGTAATCCAGGGCAAGCTTTCTTGCCTCTAAAACGGCCTGTTCTTGCCCTGACGCGCAACGGCCTGCGTACAACGGAGCGCTTTGCACGGTCTGCGGGATAAAAGGGTTCTCGCTCCTCAATCTGGAAAAGGCGAAAGCGCCTATGAACCCGGTAAAGAGGATGAGCATTACGAATATCGCCATCCCCGCGGTCTCCTGGCCGAAGCCATTAAAGAAACCTGAAGAAATAACGACTGTTCCAGCCACTTCATGGTCTATAATCGCGACCGTTTTGCCTCTCCTGGCGGCTGAAAGGAAAGCCGAAAGGAGGTTGAGGAGCAGGAGGACGCCCATCACGACGATGAAGCCGTGCATGAAGGCATTGTCCTTGATGGAAACAGGAATGCTGGTGTTGCTGAATACATGCTGGGCATTGGGATATCCTTTTTCGGCCAGGTACCGGTGCTCCAGGGTGGTGAATATTACGCCGGATATATCTACCCCGAAGATAAGCCCCAGAGAGCGCATCATGTTCAGGACGCCTCCGGCCACACCCAATTTATCCCTCGGGGCTGAGCCCATGATCGCACTGTTGTTCGGCGGGGTGAACAATCCCATTCCAACCCCGAGGAGGATCAGCACGGCCACCAGCAGAGGCAGTTGCGCCGATACTCCCATGAACAGAAGGGAGAAGCAGGCCAGGGCGGAGATGAGCATCCCCGAGGTGGTCATTATCCTTGAGCCGTACTTATCCGAGATGTGGCCCGAAAACGGGGCGACCACCGCCATCGCAAGCGGGATGGGGGTCAGCAGGGAGCCGGTGAGCGCAACGCTGTAGCCCAATACCTTCTCCAAGTAAAAGGGCATCAGGAACATGATTGCGAACAGGACGTAATACGACAGCATGCCGGTCAGGTTGCCGATGAGGAAGGTGGCATTCTTGAAGAGCTTGAGGTCTATCAGCGGGTGCTCAACCCTCAACTCCGTGATGATGAAAAGGGACAGCAGTACGGTGCTGGAGAGGAAATACATGATGATCGTGTGAGAGGCCCAGCCAAGTTTCACGCCCTCATTGAAGGCCAGTACCAGGAAAGCGAGCCCGGACGCGAAAAAAGCGGCCCCGAGATAATCAACCTTCTCCTTTTCCTTAACCTTCTGGTTAGGAGGAAGGATGAAAAGGGCGGCCAGGGTCCCCAGTATGCCGATCGGGATGTTGATATAGAAAATGGCCCGCCAGCCTACCGTGGCTATCAGGATGCCTCCGACAAAAGGACCCACTGACATGGAAATCGCCTGGATTGCGCCCTGAATACCGATAGCCTTGCCCCGCTCGTTTGCCGGGAAAGCATGGGTGATAATGGCGACGGAGTTGGCCTGCAAAAGCCCGGCCCCTATCGCCTGGATGACGCGCGAGACGATCATGAAGCCGGCCGTGGGCGACATTCCGCACAGCAGCGAGCCTACGGAAAACACCACAAACCCGATATTATAGAGCTTCGACCTGCCGTACATGTCGGACAGCCTCCCAAACAGCGGCAGGAAAATGGTCAGCGTAAGCATATATGCCATCGCTATCCATTCGATTACCGCCATGGAGACATTGAACGTGTTCTTGAGGGTCGGCATGGCTACGTTTACGATGCTTACGTCCAGGGCCGACATGGTGGCGCCCATCAGAACAGTGGAAAGAATGAACCACTTCCAGCTTGGGCGTGAGGAAAAATTTGTCCGTAAAACTTGCACATTATTGCTCATGATTTTTGCCACCTCAGATACAAAAGTTGCAAATGAGGGTCTTGCAAAAGTCTACGTTTGTCATTCCCGATGTCTTTTTCGGGAATCCAGTATTCTATAAAAACACTGCCTTCTGGCTTCCCGCTTTCGCGAGAATGACAGATAAGCAATACTTTTGCAAGAAGCTCAAATGTTGATAAGCTCTTCCTATGCCCCCTCACAGGAAAGCGCATGAAAAGCCCCTATGAGCTTGTATTCCAAAACCGATCCGGCAGGGCAAAGAGGAAGAAAGGAACTGTCCCTATTTCTTTAAATAGAGAGGTGGAGATAGGTCTGATTTCAACATTTGTAAGACACCTCTGTTTTCACCTCGTCGCCGGTCCCGAGTTTACCGTCCAGCGTTTTCCTGCCGCAATGCCCGTCGATGATCTTCCGTGCGATCTCGAGTCCAAGGCCGGCGCCGAAGGCTTTTGTCGTGAAGCAAGGGCACATAATAGAATTCTCTGATGATTTCAAGGAGAAAGGGATTTCTCCAGATAACGGAAAAGCGCAGCGCAGTAACAATGAGCGTGGAGAGAACAATGCCTGTTAAATAATACCGTCCGGAATTCACTGCCCTCTCATCATGCGGAGCTTCAGAGCAACCTTTTCCTTCTTGTTTAATCTTTACGACTATCATTTTAAGTATACCATCGTATTATCAGACTTGTCAAAAATAAGTTTTAGAACGGAAGCCTCAAACAGGTAGAATTAAGCTTGCGAAACAAAATAGAGGGAACCGAATTGTGTTTCTGTCCCATAGTCTTTTTTAGTCTTTTAATTGCCGATATGGAGGGGAGGTAACTATCAAATGAACCGGTTTACCAGGGATAAGGTCTATTTGTCGGCTATCGCCGTTTATTATTTTATGGATGGTTTTAAATGGGGTTTCCATATGATACAGGTTAACATTTTTTGATTATATCTTGCGCTATGCGCTTGTCTTTTCCATTTGCAGAAAAGAAACTTCTGACATTCCCGCTTTTTCTTTCGCATGTTCAATGGTCATGCTTACAAGATTGCCCTTTTCATCCAGGTCAATGTAGAGATTTTCTGATATTTCTTTTGTCTCAACGACAGAAACATTTGAAAACTCAATCAACGCTGTATCTGTATCCGGGAAATAGCGAATTTTCATTTTTCTTCCTCCTTAAAGTTTCTATCAAAGAAAGCATTATGAACGGTTTCGCCGTCCTCTAAAAGGATTACTCTTAAGTATTTCCCGACTTCTTCGATAAATTTCCACTTCCTTATTCTTCCATCAGTCTGAACTTTTGTTTTCACAGGTTTCTTAATGGTATCCGATATCCATTCCTCTTTGATAACTGCCCTATCCGGACACTGTTTGATGAATGAAAAGTATTGTGTACATTTCATTACGTATTGTATCATTTTTTATCGCCGAATGCTTAAATCAACCGTAGGCTACATCATTTGGTTGATTTGAATAGGGGTGCTTTTCAATAATTGATTTTGAACGTTTAGCATTGCTCTTTTTTCTATTATAGTTTTAAGTCCACCATAAATTTACAAAAGATTTACCGCCTTATAACAGTAAATTTACCCTGTTTGCAGTTAATATAAAGCCGGTTGGTTTGCGGTTATGCAAGGGAGAGACAAGGGAATGCCCCTTTCCCGGTCATGAGCTTTGCGGTATAAATCTCAAAAACGGAGGTATTCAATGAGCAGAAAGGTTTATGCATTTATCGTGGCAGTCCTCGCTTTGGCGCTTGCAGGCGGGAGTTACTACACGAATGCCGATGCCCGGTACAAAAATGCGGATGCCCCAAAAGTATCCGTCAAAGAAAAGGCTGTGAAAGTGGAAGCGTGCTATGGATGTCATGCGCAGATCAAAGAGCTGCACACCATGGGCAAGCACGCAAAGGTAAACTGTTCAAACTGCCATAAGGGGCTTGAAAAGCATCTCAGCGCACCGGGGCCTGATACGCGGCCTGTAACCGATACTTCATGGCAGGCCTGCGGTCAGTGTCATAAGGAGCAGATGGAATCCTTTATGAAAGAGGCATATCACAGGCCTGCGCGGGATGAGAAATCGCAGCTTACCAACAGGGCGCCGAATCCCTTCTGGGATAAGCTCATGATGGGACACGGGTTTACGAAAGAGCATAATCTCACCAGAAGCCATGTGTGGATGCTTGTCGATCATCTGGTGGTTGACAGGGCATACGGTGGAAGGTTCCAGCCGAAGGACGGCTGGCAATATGTATTGGAAAGCGGCAAGGCCTGGGATATTCTCACGGACAAATATCCCAATACGAATGAACATAAGCCGTTTATCCCCCAGAGCGCGGCAGCAGCCAACCCGGTCTGTCTCCAATGCAAAACCCAGGACCATATTCTTGATTGGGCGTATATGGGAGACCCCATTTATCGTGGCAGTCCTCGCTTTGGCGCTTGCAGGCGGGAGTTACTACACGAATGCCGATGCCCGGTACAAAAATGCGGATGCCCCAAAAGTATCCGTCAAAGAAAAGGCTGTGAAAGTGGAAGCGTGCTATGGATGTCATGCGCAGATCAAAGAGCTGCACACCATGGGCAAGCACGCAAAGGTAAACTGTTCAAACTGCCATAAGGGGCTTGAAAAGCATCTCAGCGCACCGGGGCCTGATACGCGGCCTGTAACCGATACTTCATGGCAGGCCTGCGGTCAGTGTCATAAGGAGCAGATGGAATCCTTTATGAAAGAGGCATATCACAGGCCTGCGCGGGATGAGAAATCGCAGCTTACCAACAGGGCGCCGAATCCCTTCTGGGATAAGCTCATGATGGGACACGGGTTTACGAAAGAGCATAATCTCACCAGAAGCCATGTGTGGATGCTTGTCGATCATCTGGTGGTTGACAGGGCATACGGTGGAAGGTTCCAGCCGAAGGACGGCTGGCAATATGTATTGGAAAGCGGCAAGGCCTGGGATATTCTCACGGACAAATATCCCAATACGAATGAACATAAGCCGTTTATCCCCCAGAGCGCGGCAGCAGCCAACCCGGTCTGTCTCCAATGCAAAACCCAGGACCATATTCTTGATTGGGCGTATATGGGAGACCCTGTCAAGGGAGCGAAGTGGTCGAGGACCTCAAACGTTGTCGATTTAGCCAGGTCTTTGCAGCACGGGCTGAGCTGCTTCACCTGCCATGATCCCCATGCCGCAAAGCCGAGAATAGTGAGAGACGGGCTTATCGATGCCCTTACGAGGCCGGATGGAGACACCCTCTGGCACAAGGACCCGAAGAGGACGGGGATTAGAGTTATTGAAATGGGAATACGGGGATATACAAGAAAAATCGCCCTGCTCGATAAATACGATACAAGGCTCCAGTGCGGCCAGTGCCATGTTGAGTACAACTGTAACCCGGGGTATGATCCGAAAAACCCCGACACATCGAAATACAGCGTGACCATGGCCGACAGGCGGACAAACCACTTCCCCTACAAAGACGTTTTCGGCCTGTACGATCATTACGTCAATAAGGTCGGCTTCCTTGACTTCAAGCACACACTGACCGGCGGCCTGCTCTGGAAGGCGCAGCATCCGGAATCGGAGACATTCTACAATTCAAAACATGCCAGGGCCGGCGCCGGATGCGACAGCTGCCATACACCGAAAATGAAGGACAAGAAGACCGGGAAGGTCTATACTTCGCATTTTGCCGTGACCCCGAGGGTCCAGCTTAAAGAGACCTGCCTGAAGTGCCATCCGAAATGGACGGAGGAGCAGGCGAGATATACCATCGATTCCATAAAGGCATATACGAAAGGCAAAATGAGAAAGGCCGAGTTCTGGCTGTCGGCCTTGATCGACAAGATAGTCGAAGCCAAAAAGGCCGGCGTTGACGCAGGCGCCATCAAGAAGGCCCAGGACCAGCACCTGAGGGCCCATGTTCTCTGGGAATACTGGACTGCCGAAAATTCGGACGGCTTCCACAACCCTGAGATGGCAAGGGAGTCCCTTACCAGGTCTGTTGATGAATCACAGAAAGGCATCAAGATTCTTGACGATGCCATGACTGCCAAGACCGCAGCGGCGGCAAAATAAATAGTGAGCGCCGGTGTTTAGCGCCGGTGTCAGCAAATAAAGTGTCAGTGCCAGTGAACAGTGTCAGTAAAGGAGTGAAAGAATCCTTTACTGACACTGACACTCTTTTAATGGGGGTCTTATGAAAAAATTAATCATTCTCCTTCTTATGCTTGCCCTGCCGGTTACGGCTGTTGCAAAAGAAAAAAAACATATAAAGACTTCAGAGGACCAGGAATGCTCCGAGTGCCACGGCGCCCAGATGCAGGCATGGCAGGAGGGAAAACACGGGCTGATGGGCGTCAAGTGCCTGGTATGCCACGGTTCGACGGATAAGAACTTTGTGCCGAAGCCGGATATTTACCGCTGCAGGGGATGTCATGGTGAAAAGGTCGAGGATGTGGAGAAAAAACTCCCTCCGAAGGCACGGGACTGTTTTTTGTGCCACGACGCCCACTCGGTAACAGCACGGTTCCATATGAAAGGAGGGAAATAACCATGAATGTGACCAGGAGACAGCTCCTCAAATATTCGGCGGCCCTTGCAGCAGCATCCGCTATAGGCCTCGAACTGCCGTTGCCGCAAGGAGTCGGCGCTGCACAGGCTGAAAAATGGGTAAAGGCGGTATGCAGGTACTGCGGCGCCGGATGCGGTGTTTATGCCGGAGTGAGCAAGGGCAAAGTCGTTGCGGTACAGGGGGACAGGGACAACTGGAACAAAGGGTTCCTCTGTATTAAAGGATATTATCTGCCCTCGATTCTCTATGCGAATGACCGTCTGAAATATCCCCTGGTGAAAAGGGGGGATGAGTTCGTTAAGATCTCGTGGAAAGAGGCAATGGACCTGATGACCGGAAGATTTGCCGAAACCATAAAGAAAAATGGAGCCAATTCCGTGGCCTTTTACGGCTCGGGGCAGGCATATACTGAAGAATCCTATTTCATGAACAAGTTTTTCAAGGGCGGTCTCGGAACGAATAATATCGACGGCAATCCGAGGCTCTGCATGGCCTCGGCGGCTGTGGGGTATGTCTCTACGTTCGGGAAAGACGAGCCTATGGGCGCATACGACGATATCTACCATTCGGACTGTTTCTTTATTATCGGCTCGAATATGGCGGAGGCCCATCCCGTTATTTTCAGGCTGGTGAACGAGAGGAAGCAGAAGGGCGGGAATGTAAAGATCATCATGGTCGATCCCCGGAAAACCCTTTCAGCCCGGATTGCCGACCTGCACATGAGCTTTGTTCCCGGCACTGACCTCGCGATCCTGCATGCCATGGCGCATGTGATTATCAAAGAGAATCTCTACAGCAGGGACTTCGTCAGCAACCATCTGGTATTTAAGACCGTCAAGGATGACAAACCGGCAAAGGTCAGCTTTGAGGAATACGTTAAATTCCTCGACGAATACACCCCTGAAACGGCTGAAAAGATATCGAAGTGCCCAAAGGATGATATTATCAAAGCTGCCCGGTGGTTTGCCCGGTCAAAGGCGACCATGAGCTTATGGTGCATGGGCTTGAACCAGAGGACGAGAGGCGTTTGGGTCAATAATCTGGTGCATAATCTTCACCTCCTCACGGGGCAGATATGCAGGCCCGGAGCGACAACCTTCTCTCTTACCGGACAGCCGAACGCCTGCGGCGGCGTAAGGGACGGCGGCCTCCTGAGCCATCTGCTCCCCTACGGAAGGCTTATCGCCAATGAAAAAGACAGGGAGGAGATGGAGAAGTTCTGGGGTATTCCGAAGGGCCGGATACAACCGAAGCCCGGACCTACCGCAGTCGATATCTTCAGGTCGTTTAATAAGAGTGAGATAAAGGCGCTGTGGGTTGCATGCACCAACCCCGGCCAGAGCCTCCCCAATTTAACTCCTTACAGAAAGGGCATGGAAGGGAAAGATACCTTCCTTGTCGTATCGGAGGCGTATCATCCCACGAGGACGTCGGAGCTTGCCGACCTGGTGCTGCCCGCGGCTTTATGGGTCGAAAAGGACGGCACATACGGGCAATCCGAGAGGCGTTACCAGTACCTCGAAAAAGCGGTGGAGCCGCAGGGTGAGGCGCGGCCGGACCTGATGGTGATGGTCGAGTTTGCGAACAGGCTGCTCAAGGCTTTGGGCAGGGAGGATGAAGCGAAGAGATTGTTCAACTTCAAGAACTCCGAAGAGGTGTGGAATGAGATCAGGCAGTGCTCGAAGGGAACGGCCTATGATTTCATGGGCATGACACGGGCGAGGATGAAGAAGGCGCACGGCGTCCAATGGCCGTGTCCGACTGAAGACCATCCCGGTACGGTCCGGCGGTATACAGCGAAATACGGGGACCCTCTCTTGAAGAAGTTCGACCCGCAGGCCGCCGATATCTCTTTCTATGGTGCAAAGGCGGATGGGAACAAGGCCACGGTATGGTTAAGGCCTTATAAAGGTCCTGCCGAGCCGCCCGATGCGGAGTATCCGTTTGCGCTTACGACAGGCAGGCAGATAGAGCACTGGCATACGGGGACCATGACGCTCAAGGTGCCTGAGCTGAAACGCTCGGCTCCGGACGCATATGTCGAGATCAATCCCCGCGATGCCCTGAAACTCGGCATCAAGAGCAGGGATAAGGTAAAACTTACTTCCCGGAGGGGTTCGATCGTGCTTGAGGCGAAGGTGGTCGATGTGCCGAGGGACGGTCTCGTGTTTGTCCCCATGCATTATCCCGACAAGCTCATCAACATGCTCACTACCGATGCATACGATGCAATGTCGAAGCAGCCTGAATTCAAGATATGCGCGGTGAAGGTGGAAAAGGTTTAAGCTGCACACAAAAGACAAGTTTTGAGGAACCAGCGCCCTGGGGAGGAGTTGTTGTGGCTGTCACCAGCGTGGTTGTTGAATTTAAAGACGATGCGAGCGAGGCTGTCCTGAGCAGCCTCGCTCGCATTGATAATGTAACTGTTTACGGAATTAAGGATAACCAGATTGTTGCGGTTATCGAAGGGGCTGACATGAGTGCTGTAGAGGAAACGATGAAGAGTATCTACGCCCTTGAGAAAATAACAGGGGTTTATCCGGTTTTCGCAGGGGATGAATAGAAAACTATTACGCCCCCCCGGGGCCGCCGATGAAATAGATTTCGCTGCCAGGTGTATCAGATGCGGCATGTGCGCGCAGGCCTGTCCGTACAGGGCGATAAGGATAGCGGGCCTGCTGGACGGGCTGGCGCTTATGGGCACCCCGGTCATAAAAGCGAGGGAGGTCCCGTGCTATCTCTGTATGAAGTGTCCGCCTGTGTGTCCTTCCGGGGCCCTTGATCGCAGATTGAAGAGGAAACAGGATGTAAGGATGGGGACAGCCCTCATAAACCGGAACGAGTGCCTTGCATGGCAGGGTACGATATGCAGAAGCTGTTACCAGAGCTGCCCTGTATTTGACGAAGCGATAAAAATGGACAGCGAGTTGAGACCCGTTGTGGACCGGAAGAAGTGCGTGGGCTGCGGTATTTGCGAAAACGTATGCCCTGTTGATCCTGCCGCCATTGTTGTAGCCCCCTGGAGCAGGATGTGAAAACCGGATTGCTGAGGCGTGCTGTACAGGCCTCCACATTCGCGTTGATAGCCGCGATACCTGTCTTGAACAGGAAAGGAATAACTGTGCTCATGGGGAGTCTTTACTCCCTCGCAATCGGACCTTTACGGATAACGGACCCGTTAAGCGGGGTGCAGGCAATGATAGCCTCGCCGGCGGTGGACGGCGTACTCCTGTTTTCGATTCTGATTCCGGTGCTCCCGGCGCTCATCTTCGGGAGGGTATTTTGCAGTTGGGTATGTCCCCAAAACACCATATCCGAAATATTCGATTATATATCTGAAAGGCTTGGGGTGAAGAGATTTGAGAGTTTACACCTTGCCGTGAGGTCGAGATATGTGATCATGGCCTGCCTGCTTGTTTCAGCGCCTCTGGCCGGATTCCCTGTTGCAACCCTTGTTTCCGCACCGGGAATAATCTCGGTTCAGACAGCGAAATATATTTATGAGGGAGCAGTCGGCCTTGAACTCGGGCTGATCGGTGTTATTATCCTTTTCGAGCTTTTTGTTGTGAGGCGGGCATGGTGCAATTATATCTGTCCTGTCGGCAGTTTCCTTGGAATTTTCAGATTCGGAAAGACAATGAAAGTCGCGTTTGCAGAGGATAAGCAACATAGTTGCAGCAGGTGCCTTGCGTGCGCAAAAGCATGCCGCCTGGGACTGGACCCGATGGGCAAGGGACTCTATCCCCTCTGCCACAATTGCGGGGCATGCATTGATGCCTGTGCAAAAACGAGAGGCGGGGGCGGGCCGCTCTCCTTTAAATTTTGAATTTCATCCTTCATTCCTTGAACCTGTAGCCGACGCCCGGAACGGTAATGATATATTCGGGGTCAGAGTGATTTTTTTCGATCTTCTGCCTTAAATGCTGAATATGGACATCAATGACCCTGCTCCAGGAATATATTTTCGATTCCTCCCACAAGTGCTCTCTTATATCATCCCTGTCTATTACGCCGCTCCTGTTGGCAACCAGAAAGCAGAGCAGGTCATATTCCTTGGGTGTCAGGACTATCTCTTTATGCCTGACTTTGACGATTCTCCTTTTGTAGTCTATAGTGATATCGCCTATCGTTATTTGTTCCTCGTGCGCGGACGGTCTCGATCTCCTCAGGCATGCCTTTATCCGTGCAATCAATTCCAGCGTCTCGAACGGTTTGACTACGTAATCGTCTGAGCCGCTTTCAAGGCCGATGACCTTATCCGATATCTTATCCCGGGCGGTCAGCATGATTATAGGCAGCCAGGGGTGCTGTTTCCGCAGTGTCCTGCATATATCAACGCCGTCGCCGTCGGGAAGCGTAAGGTCTAATATGATGAGGTCGGGCAGGGCGGTCGATATCACCTTTTTCCCCCCGGACCAGGAGCTTGCCGTCAGCGCCTTGAACGAGTGGAACTCAAGGTTCGCTTTCAGGACCTTCAGGATATCCTCGTCATCATCGATCACCAGTATGACAGGTATCTCGTTGTTTTTCAGCATAGCGATATGTTCCTTGCTATCTCGAGTAATTTGCTCTGCCCGGTTTCGAGGGAATCTTTGCTTGAGAAGTCTTCCTGCGGGCCTTCAGTACGGGGCAGTTTGAAATAAAAACGGCTCCCCTCCATTCCATTGCCTGCGACGCCTATGGCGCCGTTATGCGCCTCTATGATGCTCTTGCATATGGCAAGCCCGAGGCCTGCCCCCTCCCTGTCCCCTTTCTTGTAAAATTTTTCGAAAATCTTTTCCTGTTCCGATTCCGGCACGCCGGGCCCCCTGTCACAGACCTCGGTGACTATAAAGCCCTTTTCGGAAAAAGCGTTGACAGTTATCTCAGACCTTTCCGGGCTGATTTTTATGGCATTGGACAGAAGATTGACAAGGACCTGTCTTATTCTGTCCTCGTCAACGCAGGCGGGAAGGCTGTCCGGGAGGCTTGCATGGAGCGCTATGCCTTTCTCATCGGCATTGACCTGCAGGGATGCCATGGTTTCCGCTATCAGGCAAGAGAGGTTTACGGTGCTGAACTGCAATTCAGCCCCACCCATTTCTATCCTCTCGATGTCGAGCATCAGGCTTACCATGCGTATGAGGCGCTCCGAGTTTTTCTTGATTACCTGGAAAAAAATATAGAGATCGTCTATCGGTGTCCCCTCCGTTTTCTCGGGAGGAATGGAGGAGAGTTTTGCGGAAATGTAATCCATAGCTCCCTTGATTGCGGTCAGGGGGGTCCTCAACTCATGAGACGCCCGCGCTATAAAATCGGACTTCCTTACATTCGCCTCACTGAGCATCCTGTTCGCTTCGATTAATTTTCTGTTCGTACTTTCGATATCTTGTGTTGCTGCCCGGATATTGTCGTTCAGGCAGTTGTGGTATTCCGTGAGCGCACCCGCCATTTCAGAAAAGGTACGGCAGAGATCCTCGAACTCATCGCCTGTCCTGAGCATGCTCTCCGGGTTATACGTGCCGTCGGAAAATTGCTCTATGGAGGATTTCAGCTTCCGCATGGGGGTGAGGACAAGATTTCTCATCATCAAAAACATGGCGGCCATAAGAGACACGACCGTGAGCAGGGCGGCTACAAACATCCTTTTCCGGTTCGCCGATATCTCGGTAAAGGTCCTGTCAACCGGGACGGTTACGCTGATAGCGCCCCTTACGTCCCCGATCCTGTACCCCTGCTTGGCATGGCACTTCAGGCAGGTATCTTCCACATAAAGCGGCGCTATATACCGCAGGTACCTGGAATTATCAATGGTATCTATGGACAGGAACTCTTTTTTACCTTTGTTTTCAAACTCCAGGAGGGCTTTCCTCTCCAACGGGTCGGGGGCATTTTCCGGGTTTGTAAGTTTAAGGCTCGTTATATGGAACCAATAGGCGCCCTTGTCCCGTGCATATTTCGAAAGCTCTTTTGTAACCATTGCGGGGGTCTCTTTGATGTACCGTTTGCCCTTGGCATGGATTTCGGAATTCGGCAGGTAGGGGCTGGCCTTGGTCCACGGGAGCTTTTCCACAAAAATACCCCCGTGGTCGGATATCCACTTTCGCGTTATTACCGTATGCCGGAATATCGCGCGCGCCTCGTTCTCCACCTGCCCCATGATGAGTTTTTCCTGGTGATGGGCAATGATGGAAAAGGAGATGCCGAGGGCTGTGATGAGGGTTGCGCTGCAGCCTATGATGAATTTGAGGTTAAGGGTTAGCCTCAAAGTCCTGATCTTTGGGAATTGTCCTCGCATGTAAACTCGCTGTGCCTGATACGTCTCTATGAGAAAGTATACCATAAACGCCCTAGTCCAGGGAGAATATCCGAAGGGCGGGCGAGGGGGGATCTTTATGGAAAAGCTTTCCGTACTTACTGTGGCTGCATCCGGGATCTGCTAAATGGAGTCTGAGGATTCGGTTTGTTTTTTGTGTATGATGGTTTTATCTTTGCCCGAGGCCTTTGCCTTGTAAAGCGCTGCGTCGGCGTTCTTGGTCAGTTCGCCGGCACTCTTTCCGTCTTCGGGAAATGAGGCTATGCCCATACTTATCGTTATGCTGCTGCGGGGAAATTTTTCCCACCTGGCCGTAAAACCTTCCTTGATGTTCTTCCTTATTCTCTCTGCGATATGGGATGCCTCGTCTTTGCCTGTCTGGGGCATAAGTATGGCGAACTCCTCTCCGCCGTACCGGCATATGACGTCATATACTCTTGAGCTGGCGAGGGATATGCGGGCCAGCTCTTTCAGGATGGCGTCTCCTGCAAGATGCCCCTCGGTATCGTTGAAGAGTTTGAAATCATCTATATCGAATATCCCGAATGAAAAGGACAGATTGTAGCGCTCCGAACGGTTTATTTCCTCGGTGAAACGCTCCTCCAGATACCGCCTGTTAAAGAGCCCTGTTACGTGGTCGGTAATGGAGAGCTCCTTCATATGCTCGGCGAGATTGCGATAGCCGGATACCTTCAGGGCAATCGATGCATAAGATGCGAAATAGTTAAGCAGGTTCAGATCCAGTTCGGTGAATTCTTCCCCTGTAGTTTTATCCGAGACGTTGAGAACGCCCATCCTCTCGGCATTGCATGTCAGGGGCACGCTGATGAAGGACCCGGTTTTGTAATGGCGCCTGGGTTTGGGGTACAGGGGATCAAGGGTCTCCACGTCTTTGGCGAGGAACGGTTTGCCCTCGTTGAATACCTTGCCCGCAACCCCCTCTCCTGCGTTAATCCTTATGTCCTGCGTAAGCCATTTATTGATGCCTTTTACCGCTTTGATAGTCAGACCGTCGTTTTCCGGCAGCATAAGAGATCCCTTTTCGGCTTTTATGAGGTCGGTGGCCGTATCTACGATGGCCTCATAGAGCCCGTCAGGATCATGGAGTTTCGGGCACAGCCTTGCAGACGCGATATTCAGCACTTCAATGCTGTTGACGCATTTATTGTATGCGTTCTGGAGGGAGAGATTTTTAAGGACAAGGCTTACGATCTTCAGAAACTCCAGTATGCTGTAGGACTCCTCCCGCGACAGGATGGAATTGTATACGAGCAGTATGCCGTATGTATTATCGCAACTGATACGCGGGAAAATCTGCACTGATGTCACGCTGTCGGGGAAGCCGAGCGCCGAGATTTCCATAATATCGTTCGTGGAGGCCAGCCTGAGGGTCTCTATGGACTGGGAGAGGAGCTTATTGTCCTTTATGCGTAAAGAGCCTGTATCCTCCCTGAGTCTTCCCGACGCCATGGCGGTTTTGAAAGAGCCCTTTTCCCTGATCATTATAGAGGCCGTATCTACATTGAAGAGAAATAATATTGCATCGAGAACCAGCGAATAAACCTCTTCGCTCGGCACGGGGAGCTGGATATTGAACAGCACGTCTATCAGGGTCTTGGTCCACTGGTATCTTTTATGGTTCAGATTCCGCTCATAGCTGCTTTTAAGAATGGCCTCAAAGAGGAATTTTACGGGTTGCGACATCTTCTGAACGGATGCGTAATCTATAATCCTGATTAGACCGGACCATGATTCAAGGGATGACAGCGATATGCCGAAACGCGGGCCGTTCTTCGCCAGGAACTGTTCGAAGTCGTTTTTCTGGAGATAGAACGGATTGCTCACCAGGACAAGGATCAGGTTGCTGAGGTTGATGGGTATAAACAGGTAGTGCTGGGCTGCGGGCCCCATAAGTATGGAGGTATCGTTCCTTATTGCTGCTTTTGATATTCCTTTCCGGATGAAGGCTTCGTACTCCTCCCTGCCCGAGCTGTAGGATGTAATCTGGGAGAGCAGCCTGTCCCCGTTTTTCGGGGGTGTCAGCAAGCCCCCCATACTGTCGTAGATGGAAAAGGAAAGGTCGGTGATTTCCGAAATCGCATTGCGCATCGCGGAGAGCGACTGAATATCGATAAATTCAAGATTCATGGATGTTCATCCTGTAAGCAGCAGCCTTTTACGAGAGGGCTGATACGAGAAAGTATTATACTAATACGGTTTCAATAGTACCTGTAAAAAAACAATTCTGTCAATACATATTTAATGAATAAATACAACGCAGTGTAGTATAATGGTGCGATATGCCCGAAACGGCCGGGGAAATATGTCCTGCCTGTCAGGAACCGCTTGAGTTCTGTGGGTGCTGTTCCGGCTGAGGGCATGTGTTCCCCCTGGATCAGGGGGAACTCTATGTATCCATCATGGCGCAGAAGCTTGAACAAGTAAAAGACCGTTATAGCGTTCATCGCGTTGAGCGTTATAGCGCAAAGGATTCAGACCCTGTACTCTATAACGCGATGAACGCTATAACGTTTTTAGGAGGTATACATGGCGGATGAACATTCATTTGACATTGTCTGCGACGTGGATATGCAAGAGGTATTAAACGCCGTAAACCAGGCAGTGAAGGAGATAAGCCAGAGATTTGATTTCAAGGGAAGCAAGAGCGCTATCGAGCTCGACAAGGGCAAGGGTGTCATTACCTTGATTTCCGATGATGAGCTTAAATTGAAAAGTGTCGCAGATATCCTGCAGACAAAACTGGTCAAGCGCGGCATAGCCCTGAAAGCCTTAAGTTACGGGAAAGTGGAGCCTGCGGCGGGAAATACGGTCCGCCGGACGGTAACGCTCCAGCAGGGGATCCCCCAGGAGAAGGCAAAGGAGATAGTGAAATTGATCAAGGATATGAAACTCAAAGTGAATGCGGAGATCCAGAAAGACCAGGTCCGTGTAAAAGGGAAGAAAATCGACGATCTCCAGGCGATCATGGTCCAGCTTAAGGAAAAGGACTTCGGCGTGCATATTCAGTTTGCGAATTACCGGTAAATATATTGACGCTTGCAGGTTTATGATTGATGGTTTTCAAATCTGAAATCCGAAATCATAAATTATCAATCGGAGAATTGACTGGAAAATAAAAATAACTCTCTGTTAAAATGTTAGCCGGTTTTTGCTCGGGGGAGGTGTGAATAATGAAAGGACACACAGCAGTGATAACAGGCGGGGGGCGCGGTATCGGCAAGGCCATAGGAGAATCGCTTGCCGGAAGGGGAGTGAACATAGTTGTGGTCGACGTTAATCTCGATATAGCACGGGAGACGGCATCCGGGATGGAAAGGCTCGGAGTGAAGAGCCTCCCTTTAAAGGCCGATGTTTCAAATTCATCGGATGTGAGCGGCATTATCGACAGCGCCGTGAAGGAATTTGGTAAAATAGAAATACTTGTCAATAATGCGGGCATAACAAGGGACGGTCTTCTGCTGAGGATGAAAGAAGAGGACTGGGATGCGGTAATCAATGTCAATTTGAAAGGCACCTTTCTTTGTTCGAAGGAAGCGGTAAAGGTGATGGCAAAACAGAGGTACGGCAGGATCATAAATATTGCATCGATTGTGGCGTTTATGGGAAACCCCGGCCAGGCCAATTACAGCGCTTCCAAAGCGGGAATCGTGGGACTCACAAAGACCATAGCGAAGGAATATGCAGGCAGGGGCATCACGGCGAATGCCGTTGCCCCCGGCTTTATTACAACGGCCATGACAGATGCGCTCTCTGATACTGTAAGGCAGGAGATGCTCAAGTCCATACCGATGAACAAGTTCGGGACCGTTGAGGATGTTGCGGCTTCGGTCGCATTTTTTGCGTCACCTGATGCGGGGTATGTAACGGGCCAGGTGATGCATGTTAACGGCGGAATGTATATGTAGCTGAACAAGCTCCAAACCCTAAGCGCCAAATCCTGAATATCTTTTTAAATTTGGGGTTTGAATTTGTTTGGGATTTGGATATTAGAATTTAGGATTTCTGAATGTTGAATCTAAAAAACAAAGTATGGAGGAAGAATAATGGTAGACGCAAAAGTAAAAGAGATTATATCGAAGCAGCTTGGAGTAGATCAGTCGGAGGTGACCCCGGACGCGTCGTTCGTGGAAGACCTCGGCGCTGATTCGCTGGATACCGTTGAGTTGGTAATGGCTTTTGAAGAGGCGTTCAATATCGAGATACCTGACGAGGATGCTGAAAAGATAGCAAAGGTCAAAGATGCAGTCGATTACATTTCCAAGAAGGTAGGATGATCGGAGAAAGAAGAGTAGTTATTACCGGGTTGGGTCTTATCACCCCTCTCGGTATCGGGGTCGAGCAGTCATGGAGCGCTGCCGTTCAGGGCAAGTCCGGAATAGGGCCTATTACGCGTTTTGATGCAGCATCATTCCCGGTGCGTATTGCCGGGGAGGTCGAGGGCTTTGATCCCGGCTTGTATATCGATGCCAAAGAGATAAAGAAGATGGACAGGTTCATCCATTTTGCCATAGGCGCTGCAACAATGGCGGTTGAAGATTCCGGGCTGAAGATAAACGCTGAAAACGCCGAGAGAGTCGGGGTAATTATCGGCGCCGGCATGGGGGGGCTGCCCGCCATTGAGCATAACCACAAGGCGTTTTTGGAAAAAGGGCACAGGAGGATCTCCCCGTTTTTTATCCCGATGGTCATACTCAACCTCGCATCCGGTAATGTTTCGATTAAATTCGGGGCAAAAGGGCCTAACTCCTCTGCTGTTACCGCATGCGCTACAGGCAGCCATTCCATCGGCGATGCCTTCAGACTAATCCAGAGGGGCGATGCTGACGCCATGATTGCAGGGGGGACGGAATCGGTAATAACCCCCCTCGGCATCGGGGGCTTTGCGGTTATGAAGGCGCTGTCAACCAGAAATGACGAACCTGAAAGGGCGAGCAGGCCTTTTGACGCCGGAAGGGACGGATTTGTCATGGGAGAGGGGGCAGGGATAGTGGTCCTTGAGAGCCTTGAGAGCGCCCGTTCCAGGAACGCGAAGATCTATGCCGAGATAATAGGCTACGGCATGTCAAGCGATGCCTATCATATGACGACACCGGCGCCTGAGGGGGAGGGCGCTGCCCGGTGCATTAAAGCGGCATTGAAAGATGCCGGGCTTGATCCGGAACGGATCGGTTATGTGAATGCCCACGGCACATCCACGAAATACGGGGATGAACTTGAGACCGCGGCAATAAAAAAAGTATTCCGGGACCACGCATATAAATTATGCGTCAGTTCTACAAAATCCATGACCGGTCATCTCCTGGGAGCTGCCGGGGGCGTGGAGGCCATATTTTCGATCCTGAGTATTTACCGCGGCATAGTGCCTCCCACAATCAACCTCGACAATCCTGATCCGGAATGCGATCTTGATTACGTACCGAAAAATGCGCGACACATGGATGTTGAGTATGCAATATCCAATTCCTTTGGTTTTGGTGGAACGAATGCCTGTCTCATCTTCGGAAAATATAAAGGAAATTGAAAATTCTTTAGGGTATGCTTTTAAAAACAAAAAATTTTTAACTGACGCCCTTACCCATAAATCATTTCACCACGAAAGCTCCGATAAGACCTACAATTATAATGAAAGGCTCGAATTTCTCGGAGATTCCGTGCTGGGCCTTATCATAGCTGAAACGCTCTTCCTTCACAGGGGCTTGTTTACAGAGGCTGATATGTCCAAGATGAAGTCTTATCTTGTGAAGGAGTCGGTTCTTTTCGAGATGGCCTCGAAACTGGCATTGGGAAAGTACCTGAGACTCGGAAAAGGCGAGGAATCCACCGGGGGCCGTCAGAAAAGGTCCGTTCTGTCAAATGCGCTTGAGGCGCTGGTCGGCGCAATATTCCTTGACAGCGATTACGCGACAACGCGGAGCATTGTCCTTAAACTCTTCAGTGAAAAGATCCCGAGCGTTATTTCAAAAAAAGAGGGGTACGACTTCAAGAGCGAGTTGCAGGAGGAGTCACAAAGCCTGTTCGGGCTGCTGCCTGAGTACAGGATAGTCAAACAGGAAGGCGAGGAGCATAAGAAGACCTTCACCGCTGAAGTCTATATCAACAAACAGTTGTACGGAAGCGGCACAGGGAAAAGCAAGAAGGAAGCCCAGATGTCCGCGGCCAAAGAGGCGCTGGAGAGACTGCTTAAATCCTAAATTCTAAGCACGAAATTCTAAAATTCCAAAATCCAAAAATCTAAAATTCAAAACGGTTATGAATAAAAAAATCCTCTCGTGGTGCCTTTTTGATTTTGCCAATTCAAGCTATTCCGCTGTGATAGCTGCCGTGATCTTTCCTGTTTATTATGCAAACCGGATAGTCGGTAATGCATCCGGCCAGGGCGATGTATGGTGGGGGAGGGCGATAGCGGTAAGCATGGCCCTTGTTGCAGTCAGTTCCCCTTTTCTCGGGGGAATCGCCGATTATGCAAAGATAAGAAAGAGATTGTTATTTTTGTACACCGTTGTCTGTATCCTCGCTGTTTCCTCTCTTTCGTTTCTCCATAAGGGCATGGTGGTTGAAGGGTTTGCTCTTATTATTCTCGCCAACATGGGCATGGAAGGCGGCCTCGTATTTTACAATTCCTTTCTGCCCGAAATAGCCGGGCCGGCCTATCAGGGCAGGGTATCCGCATGGGGGTTTGCAATTGGATATGCGGGCTCTATCGCCTCCTTGATCCTTGCTCTTTATCTTATCAATAAAGGCCTCCTGAATATGACATGGCTTATGGTAGCCCTGTTCTTTGCAATCTTCTCCCTGCCCGCTTTTTTATTCCTGCCCGAAGACGGAAAGGAGAGGACAGGGGTATTCCATGCAGCAGCCGCCGGGTTCAGATACACAGGGAAGACCTTCAGAAAGATATGGTCGAACAGGGAGCAGAAAAAGTTTTTGATCGCGTACCTCATCTACGAAGACGGAGTGAACACGGTCATTGTCTTTTCGAGCATCTTCGCGGCAACGACGCTCCACTTCACCCCAACGGAGTTGATACTGGTGTATCTTATCGTCCAGGCTACGGCCCTTGCCGGTGCATTCTTGATGGCCAAACCCACGGATTACCGGGGACCGAAGAAGGTGGCCTCCCTATCTTTGTGCCTGTGGGTTATTGTGTCAATTGCAGCCTTTTTCGTCATTGAGAAGTGGCATTTCTTTATTGTCGCTTCGATTGCGGGATTGGGTCTCGGGACGGTCCAGGCAGCGACCAGGGCATTCTATGCGCAGTTTATACCTGAGGGTCAGGAGTCCGAATACTTCGGCGTCTATTCGCTTGTGGGCAAATCCTCGGCAATTGCCGGCCCCCTTGTTTTCGGGTACTTATCCTCGACCTTCGGCAGCCAGCGGCCTGCGGTGCTTTCCATCGCTCTGTTCTTCCTGATCGGGCTTGCTATCCTCCGGACGGTGAAGGGCGGGGGGCCGAATGTAAAAGTTCAGAATTTAAAATGAAAAAGTCAAAACAGCGGAATTCCTCAATTTCACTTTTTTTAGCTTTTATTTTTAAAAACCGAATAGGATTTTACCCTGACCCTTACGACATGATTCTTGAATTTGATCGAGAGTTTGGACTGATACCACATGGTCGGGGATTCAGGAGCGAATTCCCGGTTCCCGGCAGAGACCGGCTTCTCCATTTCTTGCTCTCCATTCCGTGCTGTGCCGCCTGCTCCCTGTTTCGCCGGTGAATCGTAATTTATACTCAGTTCATCGCCGTTATCGAGCTCGATCGTCTGCTGGACGGGCAGCAGCGTTTCCTTGCTGATAAGGATCTTCCTGTTGTAATTTTTCAGGATATACAGGTTATCTTTTTCCTGCACTGCATAATCTTTTATAGTCCACCATAAAAAGCTGTTCTTAAGCCCGTCGACGAGGATTATGCTTTTATTCCTGTTGAGTTTCGGCTTGCTTTTGATAACCCCGTTATCCTCGCTGACCTCTCCTGCCGGAAAGCCTAAATAATAAAGTCTCAGATTCAGTTTGTCTTCCGAGAGGGTTAAGAACGCATCGCCGCCCATTACGCTGTCGTTTTTCTCATACTCGACATAGAGGACCGCCTCTATGGACGATATGCTCCTGAATTCCGAGAGGACCCTGTCGAGCGGGATCCCCTTGTGAGCTGGCTTCTCGGCATACCTGGGCGCGCAGGAGGCGGATGCCAGAAGCAAGACTGCAGAGAGCAGAAGGCAGAGGACAGAGGGCAGGCTGAACCCTTGCTTGCTGTTCTTGGTCCGTGTTCCGGCTTCTGACTTCTGTTCCTTATATCCTGATGTGTTCAATCGCTTCCTCAACATCTTTCACTCCTGTGATGTTTAATCCGAAATCGGTCTTCAGCCTCTCTGCGTTGCTCTTCGGAATTATCGCATTTTTAAAACCTATCTTCGCAGCCTCTTTCAATCTTGTCTCACTCCGGGCGACCGCCCTTATCTCGCCTGATAACCCGACCTCCCCGAAGAGGCAGGTCTTCGAATTTACCGGCGACTCCCTGAACGATGAGCTTATAGCGGCAATTATTCCGAGGTCGGATGCGGGCTCGATTATTTTTAACCCGCCGACAATATTCGTGAACACGTCCATGCCGCCCAGATGCATTCCGGCCTTTTTCTCGAGCACTGCGATGAGGAGATTCACACGGTTGAAATCAACGCCGATGCTTGTCCTCCGGGGCATCCCGAAGGTAGTCGGGGAAACCAGCGCCTGCACTTCAACCAGAAGCGGCCGGGTGCCTTCCATGCTTACAATGACGGCAGAGCCCGAGGCATCGACGGGTCTCTCCGAGAGAAACAGTTCCGACGGGTTGTCTATTTCCGTAAGGCCGTTGTCTCTCATTTCGAAAATACCTATTTCATTTGTCGAGCCGAACCTGTTTTTTACTGTGCGGAGGATACGGTAAGAATGTCCCCTGTCGCCCTCGAAATAGAGCACCGTATCGACGATATGCTCCAGAACCCTGGGGCCTGCAATCGCCCCCTCTTTCGTTACATGGCCAATAAGGAATACCGGCACCTGTGATTTTTTTGCAAAAATCATCAGCTTTGCCGCTGATTCCCTTATCTGGCCGACAGAACCGGGGGCCGATGTCAGGTCTTCGGTAAAGACCGTCTGTATGGAATCGATCACCAGGGCGGACGGTCTCATATTCCCGGCAACTGCGATAACATTCTCCACCAGCGTCTCGGGGAGCAGGATGATGGAATCCGAGTCTATTGAAAGCCGTTCAGCCCTCAATTTTATCTGTTCGGGAGATTCCTCCCCGGAGACATAGAGCACGGCGCCGTACTTTTCAGCTATCTTTGACAGGGCCTGGAGGATCAGGGTGGACTTCCCTATCCCGGGGTCGCCCCCGATAAGAGTGATCGCCCCGTTTACAAGCCCTCCGCCCAGGACCCTGTCGAGCTCCTTGATGCCGATGACCTGTCTCTTTTCCCTGCCGCCGGTAACCTTGCTCAAAGGCTGTGCTTCAGCGCTCCCGCGCGGATTGGATGATTTCAGCGCTCTGGGGTCCTGCTTCTCCTCGGAGAAGCTGCTCCATGCCCCGCAATCAGGGCATTTGCCAAGCCATTTCGGGCTCACATACCCGCAGGATTGACATTGAAAAACGGTTTTTATTTTAGACATCACTCAACCTCATATTGTCCGCAGATGCTTCAGACATCAAGCAGTTTCATTCCTTTGCCGATGCTATGGGCGTTTTTTATGGCTTTATCCATAAATTCCCTGGCTTGCCTGACGGCATCCGTAACAGATGAGCCCCTTGCCAGAAGGGCTGTAATAGCAGCAGAAAACGCACAGCCCGTTCCGTGGTACTCACCCTTGATCTTTTTACCCCGGATGCGGTGGAAATCTTTTCCATCGTATATCAGTTCCAGAGTTTCATGCTCTTTCGCTGCCGGCAGGTGACCACCTGTTATCACGATTACTTCCGGCCCGAACTGTTTCAACTCCCGTGCAGCCTCTTCAATATCCTCTTCGTCCGAGATCCGAACCCCTGAAAGGGCGGATGCTTCTGCGATATTGGGCGTTATCACCCTTGCCAGGGGCAGCAGGTCCTTTCTCATGATATCCAGCGCCCCTCTTTCCATCAGGTCCGTTCCCGTTGACGATGCTATAACCGGATCGATGACAACATTCCGCAGGTCATGGGCTCTGATGATTTTCGCTGCCGTCATTATTGCGTCCATGGAGAAGAGCAGCCCTGTTTTCAGGGCATCCGGCCTGATGTCGTTGAGAAGGGTGTTCAACTGCTCCTCTAACAAATCTCCCCTGACTGCCGAAACCGCACTGACTTTAAGAGTGTTCTGCGCCGTAAGAGCGGATAGTACGGAAAGGCCGTAAACAGCGAAATGATGGAAAACCCTCAGGTCCGATTGCGCTCCTGCCCCGCCTGTAGGATCGGAGCCTGCTATGGTCAGGGCAACTTTCATAGTTCAAAAGGCAAAAAGCAAAATGCAAAATTAAGGAATCCCATGGTTTTTAATCTTTCTCTTTGCATTTTGTTTTTTATTATAGCAGGCAGGGCTTGATATTGACAAATACATGTGATATCTATTATTTTATAAGACTCAATGTGCTGATTTGTATCCACAAATTATAAGGGAAGGTGTATAGATGAAGACCAGATTCACTAAAAGAGACGAGGTTGAGCGTAAATGGTACGTTATCGATGCAAAGGACCAGGTACTTGGAAGAATGGCATCCAGAATTGCATCTTATCTGCGCGGAAAGCATAAGCCTGTATTTACTCCGAATGTGGATACAGGAGATTTTGTTATAGTTGTGAACGCCGATAAGGTTAAAGTAACCGGAAACAAGCTTACGGACAAGATTTACTACCATCATACGGGGTATATCGGAAACCTGAAGGAAAAGAGCCTGAAGGACAGGATGAACAGCGAACCTGAGAAAGTAATAGAGGACGCCGTATGGGGGATGCTCCCCAAGAACAGGCTCGGCAGGGTGATGATAAAGAAATTAAAGGTGTATCGTGGTTCCGAACATGACCATGCTGCCCAGAAACCAGAAATCATAGAAATAACAAAATAAGGAGTATTCGATGGCTGCGATAAAATACAATTCAACAGGAAGAAGAAAGAGATCCATAGCACGAGTCACCTTGGTTCCAGGCAAAGGCACTATTACGATCAACGAGAAAGAGTTCGAGACTTATTTTCCCAGGGAGACGTTGAGAATGATCATCAGGCAGCCCCTCAATGTTACGGGGATGGTCGGCAGATATGATGTTGTGGCAAAGGTCATCGGCGGCGGGTTGAGCGGCCAGGCCGGGGCATTGAGACACGGGATTGCCAGGGCCCTGGTCACGGTTGATGCAGACCTGAAGCCGAAGCTGAAGAAAGAAGGACTTCTGACAAGAGATCCGAGAGAGGTCGAGAGAAAGAAGTACGGGCAGAAGGGCGCACGAAGGAGATTCCAGTTCTCCAAGAGATAATACAGGCAGTTTATTCATAGAGAGTATGGAAAACAAGGCCCGTTCCCTGAACGGGCCTTATATTTAGAGGGAAATACGAAGTTTAAAAATTGGGGAATACGACATGTTGAAAACAGCGATTTGCGGTGGGAGCGGTTATACAGGGGCGGAGCTCCTCAGGATACTTCTGCTTCATCCTGAAGTGGAGATTACAGCGGTCACCTCTGAGAAGTCGGCAGGGAAGCGGGTAACGGATATTTTCCCGCATCTCAAACGGTATGCCCACCTGATCTATGAGCCGCTGGCCAAAGAGAAAGTCCTCAAAAAAGCCGACCTCTTTTTTATGGCCCTGCCCCACGCAGCATCACAGGAAGCGGTAGATTATTTCTTTAGGAAAGGGAAAAAGGTCGTAGACCTCTCTGCGGACTACCGCATAGCGGATGCGGCGGTTTACGAGGAATGGTACAAAACACCACATAATTATAAAGAAACGCTGGAAGGGGCTGTTTACGGCCTTCCCGAGCTCCATCGCGAACGAATCGAAAAGGCCGGCCTTGTTGCCAATCCCGGCTGCTATCCTACCAGTACGATACTCGGCCTGTATCCCGCACTCAAAGAGGGGATCATCAATACTGAAAATATCATCGTTGATTCCAAGTCGGGGGCGTCAGGGGCGGGACGGAAGGCTGATACGGCATTCTCATATTGCGAGGTGAACGACGGGTTTAAGGCCTACGGGATTGCGGCGCACCGGCATACTCCGGAAATAGAGCAGGAGCTATCGGGAATCGCCGGCAAAAAGCTCACGATAGATTTTACTCCCCATCTTGTTCCCATGGACAGGGGGATACTGTCCACCATATATGCAAAAATGATGAAGAAGGCGGAAACCGCCGATATTGTGTCGATCTACAAAGGGCTGTACGCTTCAGAGCCGTTCGTGAATGTTCTTGATGAAAATATTTTCCCGAACGCGAAGAATGTCAGGGGCAGCAATTATTGCGAGATAGGGCTCAAGGTAAACAAGCGGACCAACACAGTGATCATTGTCTCTGCCCTGGATAATCTTGTGAAAGGCGCATCGGGCCAGGCTGTGCAGAACATGAATATTATGATGGGATTCAAAGAGACTGCAGGGCTTGAAGCGCCGGCGCTGTTTCCGTAATTGCGGGATTTAGGGAGCTTGCGGATAATGAGTATCTTGTAAGAGGGAAGCCGGTGACCCCGGGGATAGCCGGGCTTGAAGCATAACCTGTTATGTAAAATAAAAGCGTTGCAAAATAACCACTGATGAAATTATCCTATCAGATGCTGAATATGAATACCAAAATTCCCAAAGGCTTTCTCTTCTCAACCGCAGAGGCGGCGATCAAAAAGCCCGGCAGGAAAGACCTCGCCCTTATCTGCTCGGAAAGGGAATGCGTCATGTCCGGCATGTTCACTACAAACGCTGTCAAGGCGGCTCCCGTCAAGCTCGATATGAAAAGGGTCAAGACAGGGAAAGGGCAGGCGATTATCATCAACAGCGGCAATGCCAATGCCTGCTCAGGCGAACAGGGGATGAGGGATGCCAGGGAGATGGCGGCGATAACGGCTTCCTCCCTGAAATTGAAAGAAAGCAGAGTATATGTCTGTTCGACGGGGGTCATCGGTACGCCGATGCCGATGGAGAGGATACGTCCCAAAATCGGAGAGCTTGCGCGTAATCTCGGCAAAGCGACTATCGACGATGCGGCCGCTGCCATAATGACAACCGACACTTTCCCGAAAATAGTGAGCAGGCGAATAAAGCTCGGCGGCAAGACAGTTATGATTTCAGGTGTTTGCAAAGGCGCAGGGATGATATGCCCCGCTATGGCCACGATGCTCTGCTTTATTATGACTGATGCCCGTATAGATAAATCGGCTCTCGATACGGCTTTGAAGGGTGCGGTGCGGAAATCGTTTAACAGGATCACCATTGATGGTGATATGTCTACGAATGATACGGTATTGGTCATGGCAAACGGCATGGCAGGCAATGAGCTGATCGAAAAGAAGTCTCCTGCGTTTAATGCCTTTGCCTCTGCGCTTGCAGCAGTATCTTATGCGTTGAGCAAGCTCATAGTGCAGGACGGAGAGGGCGCGACTAAATTTGTGGAAGTAGAGATCAAGAATGCAAGGAACGATGCCGATGCGGAAAAAGGGGCCTTTGCCATTGCGAACTCCATGCTTGTAAAAACGGCTCTTTACGGCAACGACGCGAACTGGGGCAGGCTGATGGCGGCGCTTGGGTGCTCGGGCATGGCAATTAAAGAGGGAAAGATTGATATAGCCTTGAACGGAGTTAAGACGGCAAGCAAGGGGATGAGCACAGGCAGGGATAAAGAGGCGAATGAAAAGCTGAGGAGCAAAGAGATTAAAATAAGTATCGATCTCCATCTCGGTGAAGGGAGCGCAAAAGTGCTGACCTGTGATCTGACCGGGGATTACGTGAAGATAAATGCCGGGTACAGGACGTAAAGACAGCAACGCGTGATCAGTGACGGGTAACGGGCAAAAAATGAAGAGATTTGAATTGAAGGCAAAAGCGCAGATATCCGAAAGCGGTGAGCACATCCTCGGGTTTGAGGACACCGGCAGCCGTGTGTGCTATATGATTTACGGTGTTTTAAAACCGGGAGAAAAGGGCAGGGTGGTAAAACCGGGCAAGGGCCACGAAGAGATTGTGCTCGCGATGAAGGGCGACGAGGAATAATTATGAGAAACACCTTAGAAAAAATAGATGCTATAAAGACAATACTCGACAGATACAGGCCATTTCCTATAAACGTTGTTAACCAGCTTAAAGATTATTATCGTATAGGATTAACCTACACTTCAAATGCGATAGAGGGCAATACGCTTACCGAATCAGAAACCAAAGTTGTTATAGAGGATGGAATTACAATTGGAGGGAAGTCTCTCAGAGAGCATGAAGAGGCCATTGGACATGCAAAGGCATATGATCATATTTATTCACTTTTAAGCAAAGAGATCGTCTCCGAGAACGATATTTTGTTTTTGCACAAGCTTTTCTTTGAAAAGATAGATCCTGACAATGCAGGCAGCTACAGGAAAGGGAACGTAATTATTACGGGAACTGATTATTTGCCGCCGGACTATCGAGAAATTCCCATGCTTATGAAAAGGAATATTAATAATATCAACAGGGGGTCAAAAGGCAAACATCCCATTGAATGGGCAAGCGACTTACATGCTGAATTTGAGTCAATCCATCCTTTTATCGATGGAAATGGAAGAATCGGCAGGCTTCTTATTAGTCTCTTAACAATAAAAAACGGCTACTGTCCGGTTATCATCCCCCCTATAAGAAGGGCGGAGTATATAGCTGCAATGAGGAAAGCTAACCAGGGTGATCTTAGTATGCTGAGAAACTTAATAACAAGCGTTATTTGCGAGGAAATGAAGGCCCTGAAGAAAGTAGTAGAAAATCTCATAAAGATATAAATAAGGCCGGGGGGGGGACGAAGCGATCATATGCAGGGTAGACGGCTTTAGGCCGGTGTTATTTTGAGGAACTTCCGTTTGCCTGCTTTGATGAGATAATTCCCTTTTTTCAGTGTCGTGTCCGGATCATTGACTTTCTGCTCATCAATAGCGACAGCGCCCTGCTTTATCAGCCTTATCGCCTCACCTGTGCTTGAAACAAGGCCGGACAGCTTCATTATCCTGGGAAGCCACATATCCTCTTCTTCCCAAACAAGCGCAAACACAAGAATTTTGTCAGGAAGGCCTTTATCTTTGAAGATATGCTCAAACTCATCTTTGGCATGGAGAGCGGCCTCTTTTCCCCAGTACCTCTCCACGATCTCAAATGCCAGGGTTTCTTTTGCCTTTTTAGGATGCACCGTTCCTGACTTCAGCCCATCTTTAAGCGCCTTGAGCTCCTCGTTGCTTATATGACTCAACAGCTCGTAATACTTGATCATCAGCTCATCGCTGATGGACATGAGCTTGCCGAACATATCTTTCGGCGGTTCGGAAATGCCGATATAGTTGCCCAGGCTTTTCGACATCTTCTGGACACCGTCGGTCCCCTCCAGTAAGGGCATCATTATAACTACCTGCTCCTCCTGGTCGAACTTTTTCTGCAAGGTCCTGCCCATCAGGAGATTAAAGCGTTGATCGGTTCCCCCCAGCTCTACATCAGCCTTTAGGTGGACGGAATCGTACGCCTGGAAAAGTGGATAGTAAAACTCCAGGATGGTTATATCCTGTTGGCTGGTGAACCTCTTTTTGAAGTCCTCGCGCTCAAGCATTCTGGCCACTGTTTGCATAGAGCCGAGGCTCACAATTTCCATAACGGACATATGTGCAAGCCATTCGCTGTTGAAGCGTATTTTTGTTTTCTCAGGATCGAGGATTTTAAAAACCTGCTCCTTGTATGTTTCGGCATTCCGTGCAACGTCTTCCTTTGTGAGCGGCTTCCTTGTTTCGGATTTGCCCGTAGGATCGCCTATCATTCCGGTAAAATCCCCGATGAGGAATATTACCTCATGCCCCAGTTCCTGGAATTGCCTCATCTTTTCGAGGAGGACAGTGTGCCCGAGATGGATATCGGGGGCCGTCGGATCAAACCCTGCTTTGACCCTCAAGGGCCTGTTCTCTGTGCAAGGTTTTTCCAGTTTGTGAAGGAGCTCTTTTTCGAGGATTATTTCAACGGCGCCCCTTTTAATTATTTCAAGCTGTTTTTCCGGTGTAAGCATGACAATTATAATAAAACGTACCGGCGGCTAAGGTCAATTGTTTGCTCAAATATCTACTTTCCGTGTTTCAAAAATAGGGGTATAATTTAATCAGAGATCGTACTCCTTTCACCATCGGGGAGTTTACGCACAATCCATATGCTTTCAAGCAGGCAGGCGCATAAGATGTTCTGTTTTAGATAAGAGAGGGGAAGACTTTGCCTGACAGCGCCTATTAAAGGGAGGTATCTATGGCTACGGAAACTATGACAAAATGTGTTGAGAAAATGGATTTTATGAAGGATTGGCAGAATTTCAGAAAGACGCTGCATGAGGGCATATCCGCTGCAAAACAGTTCGGCGCATCGGATGACGAAATACAGGAAATGGCGGTTCAGGTCGGCCATTTCCTTAATGAGAAAGTCTGTCCCTCATCAAAGGAAGAGGAGCTCCTCAAGGAGATGTGGGATGTCAGTTCTTCTGATGAAAGGAAGGTACTGGCGCAGATTCTTTTTAAGATGCTCAAATAACAGATCAGGCATTTTCCCCTTTCTTTCTAAACTTATCGCCGACTGCAGGTTAGCCCATGGGACACAGTCTTGCCGGATATCAGCAGACCCCGTGTATAACGTGTATAAAGCACGTATCCTGGAGACATTATGCATTGGGGCTCAATAATGCGCACTGCCTATACCTTTACTGATGACCAGAACGAGAGCCCCTTCAGGAAGCTGAAAGACTTCCTCGCAGCCTCATCAGGCTGGTACGGATAGGTATAGAGTTCAACAGTAACAAATCCGTCATATGAATATTTATCGAGAAGGCCGAAAAGCATTTCAAAATCCATATCGCCCAATCCGGGAATGAGGTGATAATGTTTTCTGGCGCGTATATCCTCGATATGGACATGGAAAATTTTCCCTGAAAAAGTTTCAACGACTGTTTCGGGAGCTTCGCCGAGCACGTGACTGTGCCCGAGATCAAGATTGACGCCCAAAAGCGGAGAATCCACCTCTTCAAGGAGCGATTCAAGTTCCCTGGAATACTCGATGAGCAACCCCGGCTCGGGCTCTATCGCGATCCGAATATTTTTTTCCGACGCATAATCGAGGAGCTCTCTTAAGGATTCCTGCAAGATATCCAGTGATTGCCTTAGGTCCACTCCCGGTATCATGCGTCCCGACGTCAGGCTGATATTGGAACACCCGATAGAAAATGCCAGGTCAATGCACTTTTTTGAGTAATCAATGCGCCATTTCCTCACTGTAGGGTCGGGATTGGCAATGGACGGCTCAAAAAGCGGATCCCAGAACGTCCTTCCATAATAGCCTTTTGCCGTATTGGCATTTACATTTGCAACCTGAATGCGCGTGCGCGCAATGGTCTCCTTTAATTTTCTCATGTCCGAATCTGTTATCGAATAAACGTAGAGGTGCGGAATATCCGTGACAAGTTCCACCCCCTCGTAACCGATGTCCGCAATCTTTTCGATCGCCTTGAAGACCGAATAGCGTACAAATGCATTGGTGCTGAAAGATAATTTGATCATGTTCTATTTACCTGATTCAGATGGTTTGTCAGCATCTGGAATTGCCCGGACAAGCGGTACTCGTTCACCCCCACCGGCG
>JAMCVZ010000045.1 GCA_023476565.1 Nitrospirota bacterium | reverse complement strand
TCAGTATTTACAAAAGGGCGAGGGAGTTGGCGGAAAAAAAGGGCATCATCATTGCCGATACCAAGATGGAATTCGGCCTGTACGAAAATAAACTGATCCTGATCGATGAACTGCTGACCCCTGATTCATCGAGGTTCTGGTCAGTAAGGGATTACAAGCCCGGAAGGGGACAGGACAGTTTCGATAAACAGATCGTAAGGGATTATCTGCTTACCCTTGACTGGAACCAGACATACCCGGGGCCGGTACTTCCCGACGAGATTGTGCAGAAGACGGCGGCACGCTACAGGGAGATACTGGAAATTTTGACGAAGTAGTTCTTTCGCACTAACCGTGATGAATAACTTTCAAAAACTGCTGGACATAATGGCTGCGCTCCGCTCGGAGAACGGATGTCCGTGGGATAAGGAGCAGACGCGGGATTCCCTCAAACCGTTTCTCGTTGAGGAGGCATACGAGGTGCTCGAGGCCCTTGACGAGGACAATCCTGAAAATCTGAAAGAAGAGCTGGGAGATCTGCTCTTCCAGATCATATTTCACAGCCAGATTGCGAAAGAGCGCGGCGAGTTCACGATGGATGATGTCATAAAAAAAATCAGTGAGAAGATGATATCAAGGCACCCCCATGTGTTTGGCAGCGAGAGGTTTGAGACCTCCCAGGAGGTGCTGAAACAATGGGATGAGAGGAAGAAGGAGGAGGGGAAGCTCAGGGAATCTCTTCTCGAAGGCGTGCCCAAGGAACTCCCGTCCCTGCTCAGGGCGCACAGGCTCCAGTCAAGGGCCGCAAAAGTGGGCTTTGACTGGAAGCGGGTGGAAGATGTTTTCGGAAAACTGGATGAAGAAATAGAGGAATTCAGGACTGCGCTGAAAAACAGGGAGCAGTCGGAGATCGAAGAAGAACTCGGTGACATTTTCTTTGTCCTCGTTAATATCTCCCGTTTTGTGCGTGTGAATCCTGAGGATGCATTGAGGAAGACAATCAGCAAATTCATCTCCCGGTTCCGCTATATCGAAATGAAGGCTGCAGAGGCGGGCAGGGGACTTTCGGATATGACCCTGGAAGAAATGGATGCGTTGTGGGACGAAGCGAAACACCATGGAAAGAAAGAATAATTTCTTTTGACATTTGATTTTAATACATGCTATAAAGATTATACGTAATTTTATTAGGACTTATTAACCCTGGGTTCAGGGAAAAAGGAGGGGTTGGCAGTTATGGCTTTAGAAGGAAAGGTGAAGTGGTTTAACGAGTCCAAGGGGTATGGCTTTATCCAGCAGGATAACGGAGCAGATGTCTTTGTCCACTATTCTTCCATTAAGGCTGACGGATTTAAGACATTGGCCGAGGGCCAGAGGGTCCAGTTTGAAATCGTTGAGGGAGACCGCGGACCCAAGGCCGTGAATGTAGAAAAAATCTAACCGGATAGGGCCTGTAAAGGCCCTTTTTAATTTTTGACTGAAAATTCCAGGCCACAATGTCCAAATTCTAAACAAATCCTGACTTCAAAGGCCCGGGATCCGGACAGTTTTGAATATTTGGATCCGGCGGTTCCCCCTGTGTGCGCTTGATCGAGATCCAGTATTTTGCGCCTGATGCCCCGGCCGTTCTTGTATATTCCTCTGAATTCCTGTATCTTATTGTTATCTATGCGTTTGCCTGAATGGATTAAGATAAAGGCATCGGGCCTTCACTCAACAAAGAACCTCCTGAGGAGCCATGGCCTCACTACCGTCTGTGAGGAGGCGCGGTGCCCCAACAAGGGATTCTGCTTCTCAAAACCCACAGCGACTTTCATGATCCTGGGGGATTGCTGCACGAGAGACTGCGCTTTCTGCTCCGTAAAATCCGGCGGCCCGTCTGATATGGCTGACGTTGATAAGGCTGAGCCCGGGAGGGTGGCTGAAGCCGCACGGGAAATGGCCCTCACGTATATTGTAATTACGTCGGTAACGAGAGACGACCTCCCTGACGGCGGCGCATCCCAGTTCGCCGCAACGATAAAGGCAGTCAGGAGGCTGCTCCCTGATGCGAAAGTGGAAGTGCTCACGCCTGATTTCAAGGGGGATGCCGATGCCCTGGGGATCGTCCTGGAGGCGGGGCCCGATGTTTTCAACCACAATGTCGAGACGGTAAAAAGGCTCTACCACAAAGTAAGGCCTCAGGCCGATTATGAGCGGTCCCTGGGCGTTTTGAAAAGTGCTAAAACACTGGCCCCTCATATCAAGACGAAATCAGGATTGATGCTCGGACTCGGTGAAACCCTGGATGAGGTTACCGGGCTGTTTAGGGACCTCAGGACGGCCGGGTGCGAGCTTCTGACCGCAGGACAATATCTTAGACCTTCAAAAAAGAATCTTCCTGTTGTAGAATATATAAGACCTGAAGTTTTCGACGATCTGAAAAAGTCAGCTCTTGAGTTGGGGTTTGAATTCGTTGCCTCCGGCCCGCTGGTAAGGAGCTCAATGAATGCAGAGGAAATGTACAATAAAGGAGAAATTTCAAATCCGAAATGCTAAATCCTAAACAAAGGTAGCAACAAACTATTTTGAGTATTTGAATTTTGGTGATTTGCGTTTGTTTAGAGTTTAGGGATTAGAATTTCCGATCTGTTGAGGAGGTTTTTTATCGTGTTCGAGTTTAACAGGATCAAGAGATTACCGCCTTATGTGTTTGCTATTGTCAATGCATTGAAGATGGATTACCGGAGGAAGGGTGAGGATATTATCGACCTCGGCATGGGAAATCCCGATATGTGCGCACCGAAGCACGTTATCGATAAACTGTGCGAGGCCGCGAAAAATCCCAAGAACCACCGCTATTCCGCATCAAAGGGAATAACCCAGCTCAGGGTCGCTATCACCGAATGGTATAAAAGGCGTTATGATGTCGATCTGGATCCCGAATCTGAGGCAGTGGTTACCATAGGCTCGAAGGAGGGACTCTCGCATCTCGCCCTTGCAACCATTCAGCCGGGTGATGTTGTGATGACGCCTGCTCCTGCTTACCCCATACACCCTTACAGCGTGATAATTGCGGGGGGGGAAGTCACGAGCATTCCCATCGGGCCGGATATCGATTTTTTTGCCGAGATGGAAAAGGCCTTTAAAAAGACCTGGCCGAGGCCGAAGATGCTCATCATAAACTTCCCCCATAATCCTACAACCACGGTGGTCGAGGGACTTGACCTCTTTAAAAGGATTGTGGACTTCGCGAAGGAGAACAATATAATCGTTATCCATGATTTTGCCTATGCAGACCTGACTTTCGATGATTACAAGGCCCCCAGCTTTCTTCAGGTCCCCGGCGCAAAGGATGTCGGGGTGGAGTTCTTTTCTCTGACGAAAAGTTATTCAATGGCCGGCTGGAGGGTCGGCTTTTGTGTAGGGAACAAAGATGTTATCAACGCGCTCATCAAGATAAAGAGCTACCTGGACTACGGCATGTTCCAGCCCATTCAGATTGCGAGCATTGTGGCCCTCCGCGGGCCCCAGGACTGTGTGGAAGAGTTCAGGCAAGTATATCAATCCCGCAGGAATGCCCTGATCAAAGGACTCAATAAAGCCGGGTGGCATATGGAATCTCCCAAGGCGACGATGTTCGTCTGGGCCGGGATCCCCGAGCCGTTCAGAAAAATGGGCTCCCTCGAGTTCTGCAAATTTCTTATTACAGAGGCGAAGGTTGCCGTATCGCCCGGAATAGGGTTCGGCGAGGGAGGAGACAATTACGTGAGGTTTGCGCTTGTGGAAAACGAACATAGGATAAAACAGGCGGTTGCAGGGATTAAAAAGGTGCTTAACAAGGGGTAGGGGAGAGGATGAAAAAGGATAAGATATCTGTAGGCATAATCGGCTTCGGGACCGTGGGCTCCGGGACGGCACGGATCCTGCTCGAAAGCGCAGGCATTATCAGAGAGAGGGCGGGCTTCGAGGTTGTCCTCAAGAGGATCGCGGATCTCGATATAAAGAGAGACCGTGGAATCAAGGTCCCCGACGGAGTGCTCACGACTGACGCCGCTGCCGTTATAAACGATCCGGATATAGACATCATTATCGAGCTTATGGGGGGGATTCGCCCTGCAAAGGACTTTATGCTTCAGGCCATCAGGAATAAAAAGCATATTGTTACCGCAAACAAGGCGCTGCTCGCAACAGAAGGGAACGAGCTCTTCGCCGAGGCGGAAAAGAATAATGTCGAAATCGGGTTCGAGGCCTCGGTTGCCGGCGGCATACCGATAATAAAGGTATTGCGGGAGGGGCTTGTCGCCAACAACATAGTTGCTATATACGGGATTATAAACGGGACATCCAACTATATACTCACCAAGATGACCGATGAAAAGGTCGATTTTTCAGAAGCGTTGAAAGAGGCCCAGGAGCTCGGCTACGCAGAGGCCGACCCGACATTCGACATCGAGGGGATAGATACCGCCCACAAGCTGACGATCCTTTCATCCCTTGCTTACGGGATTCCGCTGTCGTATAACGAAGTCTACAAGGAAGGGATTACGAAAATCACGGCGCAGGATATCGGGTTCGCATCCGAGCTCGGGTATAAAATAAAACTGCTGGCGATCACCAAGGCATCGAACGGCGAGATAGAAATGAGAGTGCATCCGACTATGGTGCCGGGCGATTATCTTATTTCCAAAATCGACGGCGTATTCAATGCCGTATATGTGGAAGGCGATGCCGTGGGGTCTACCCTGTACTACGGCAGGGGTGCCGGGGACATGCCTACCGGGAGCGCTGTCGTGTCCGATGTTATCGATATCGGGAGGAATGTTATGAGCGGCGGTGTCCTGCGGGTGTCGGGCATTTCCTCAAAGGGGATGCCGGGCGCCGGGCAAAAGCGGATCAAGAGGATGGCGGATATCGAGAGCATGTACTATTTCAGGTTTGCCGCCATGGACGAGCCCGGAGTGCTGTCAAAGATATCGGGGATACTCGGGAAATACAATATAAGCATCGCATCGGTGATTCAAAAAGGCAGGAGGATCGGCGGCTCGGTGCCCCTGGTCGTCCTTACCCACAGGGCAAAAGAGGAAGATGTGTTGAGCTCAATAAGGGAGATAGATGGCCTGCCCGTTGTTTCCGACAGTACCATGTTTATCAGGGTGGAAGGCAGCGATTAAGAGTCAGGGGCTTTATCGCCCGTCTTTCACCGGGGGAAAACATTGCTTTCCCGAATTTCCTTATGATAAATTAAGTTTTTTCTTAATGAATCAAATTTATATTGCAGGGCTTTCATGCGGCTCAATAAACCTTGGGGGGGAAGGTAACATATGGAAGAGGTAAAAGTCAGCAAGAGCATCAACATCAAGGGGCTTGTATGCCCGTATACTTTTGTGAAGGCGAAGCTCGCCATCGAGGAGATGGAATTGGGTGAGGTCCTTGAAATACTTCTTGACTACGAGGAGGCCTCGAGGAGCATTCCGAAATCAATGGAAGACCACGGTCAGAAAGTGCTGAAGGTGGAAAAGATAAACGATACGGATTGGCAGTTGGTTATCAGGAAAGAAAAAGAATAAGGATAACGGGATGGAATTTACAGAAGATCAGTTGCAGAGATACAGCCGCCACATAATACTTCCCGAAGTCGGCGGAAAAGGCCAGAAAAAACTGCTGAACGCCAAAGTCTTCATTATAGGCGCCGGCGGCCTCGGATGTCCTGTCGGGTATTATCTTGCCGCTGCCGGTGTCGGCACTATCGGCATGATAGATAATGATACCGTCGAGTTGAGCAATCTTCAGAGGCAGATAGCGCACAGCACCAGAACACTCGGCATGCCGAAAATAGATTCCGCGAAGAATACTTTTGAGGCGCTGAATCCCGATGTGAAGGTGGTGGGCATAAAGGAGAGAATATCGAAGGATAATATAAAGGATTTGATAAAATGCTACGATGTCGTTGTGGATGGAAGCGATAATTTTCCTACACGGTATCTTGTCAATGATGCATGCGTCATGCTCAAAAAGCCGCTCGTAAGCGGGGCGATTCTCAGGTTCGAGGGACAGGTTACGACAATTCTTCCGGGCGACGGGCATTGCTACAGGTGCCTTTTTGAAGAGATGCCGCCCGCGGGGCTTGTGCCCTCATGCCAGGAGGCTGGTGTGATAGGGGCCATTACGGGGGTTGTCGGCTCGCTCCAGGCGCTCGAAGTCGTGAAGCTGATCCTCGGAAAGGGAGAGGTTCTAAAAAATACGCTCTTGATTTATGATGCCCTGAGGACAACCTTCAGGCGCGTCAAAATTCCCAAGAACCCCGATTGCCCTGTATGCGGGAGCAAGCCTACCATAACCGAGCTGCAGGATTACGATGCAGGGTATTGCAGACTATAAAACTTTGGGATAGAGGCAATAGGCACTGGGGCTTTCTAATTCCACGTGATATCTTCCTGCCTCCCCCTTGCCCCTCGCCGGCTCATAAAGATGAACCAATTGATAATCCCCAAACACATTTATGATGAGATGATCGCCCATTGCAGGGCGGGCTATCCGGACGAAGCCTGCGGGATTCTTGCAGGCAGCGGGAATGAGATAACGAAGATTTACAGGATGGCCAACAGCGAGAGCTCTCCCGTGAGCTACATGATGGATCCGAGCGAACAAGCTGCCGTCAATAGAGACCTGCGGGCGAACAGCCTTGCTATGATTTCAATTTTTCATTCTCATCCCTCCTCGGCGGCTTATCCGTCACAAAAAGATCGAGAGCTTGCCTTATGGGACGGGGAGCCGGCTCATGGTGATGCCGTTTACGTTATCGTAAGTTTGTGTGAGGAGCAACCGGTTGCGAAGGCCTTCTCAATAAAAAGCGAAGAGATCAGGGCAATCGAGATTGCCGTAAAACAAACCCCGGCGGACTGAGCCCGGGCGGGGCTGTCCGGATTGGCTTGCTGCCGGAAGGCCGATAATTTTTTTCGTGCCGCAATAGGCCCGAGGGCGCCGGCAAGCGATCGGAGGCCCGGGAATTTATCCGAAACTTCTTTGATTTTCTGACTGTTTTTAAGTAAAATATATCTTTCATTCCGAGTTTCTGAAGAAATCTTCTTTCAGAAAAATTTCTCAGGAACAGGCTAAGGAGGTTCTTATGGGGTATGTGAGCGGTCTTAAATGCAGAGAGTGCGGCAGGGAGTATCCTGTTGACCCTATATATGTCTGCGAGTTTTGTTTCGGTCCGTTGGAGGTCGTTTATGATTACAAGAGAATAAAGCGTGTATTGACGAGGAAAAATATAGAAAAGAGGGAGAAGAACCTCTGGCGCTATAAGGAACTCCTCCCGATAAACGGCGAACCCCAGGTTGGCCTGCAATCGGGGTTTACACCCCTGGTAAAGGCCGATAATCTTGCCCGGGAGCTCGGGGTCAGGGAATTATATATAAAAGATGATACGGTGGTGCATCCGACGCTTTCATTCAAAGACAGGGTTGTGGCGGTTGCCCTCACGAAGGCAAAGGAGTTCGGCTTCGATACCGTGGCCTGCGCATCCACGGGCAATCTCGCGCATTCCGTTTCCGCCCACGGCGCGAAAGCCGGTTTCAAAAGGTTTGTTTTCATCCCGGCCACCCTGGAGCAGAGCAAAATAGTCGCTTCGCTTGTATATGAGCCCAATCTTGTGGCTGTCGACGGAAATTATGACGAGGTCAACAGGCTCTGCAGCGAGATAGCCAATAAATACAAATGGGCTTTTGTAAATATAAATATCAGGCCTTTTTATGCCGAGGGATCTAAGACCCAGGGGTTTGAGATCATCGAACAACTGGGGTGGGAGGCCCCCGATAATGTTGTTGTGCCGTGCGCCAGCGGCTCACTGCTCACCAAGGTATGGAAGGCGTTCAAGGAGTTCAAGGAAATAGGCATCCTGAAAGAGCTTGGGACAAAGGTCTTTGCCGCGCAGGCTACCGGGTGCTCACCCATTGCCGCCGCTATAAAACAGGGCACGGATGTCATCAGGCCTGTAAAACCGAATACCGTTGCAAAGTCGCTTGCAATCGGGAACCCGGCGGATGGATTTTACGCGAGCCAGGTCGTAAAGGCAACGAACGGATACGGTGAAGATGTTTCGGATGAGGAGATTATCGACGGCATAAAACTGCTTGCGAGAACCGAAGGCATCTTCTCGGAGACCGCCGGGGGCGTTACCATCGCGACTACGAAAAAACTGATTGAGCAGGGCAGGATCGGCAGGAACGAGACCACCGTAGTATGCATTACCGGCAACGGGCTCAAGACCCAGGAAGCCCTTACGGGCCATACGGCGGAAGTCCATTATATAAAGCCGAATCTCGGCGCGTTTGAAGAGACGCTGAACAAAATTCAAAGTGCAAGATGAAAAGTTTAAAATTAAGGAATTCCATAATTTTTTCATTTTAATAAACAGGAGGTAATAAATGGCGGTAAAGGTCAGGATTCCGACACCCCTCCAGAGGTTGACCCAGGGGAAAGAAGAGGTTGAGGGCAAGAGCGGCACGGTAATAAATCTTATTAATGATCTCGAGACACGGTATCCCGGGATCGCCGAAAGGATATCCGAGGGCGGCAAGGTCAGAAGGTTTGTGAATATCTATGTCAATGAAGAGGACATAAGGTTTTTGCAGGCAGAGCAGACGCAGGTAAAGGACGGCGATGAGGTTTCAATTGTCCCGGCAATCGCGGGGGGCGGCATAACCGTAGAGCGTTGAGCGTTATTGCGTTATAGAGTAGAATTTGTTGTCGCGATAAACGCAACAACGCGCAATGCTATAACGCAAAAAAGGAGATACTATGAAAAGGCGTGTGAAATTAACTTTTCCTCAGCAGCTTATCAAAGAGCCGGTCATTTTCACCATGGCGAAAAAATACGATGTGCTTCCCAATATCAGACGGGCAAGAGTAACCGATACCGTAGGAGAAATGATCCTGGAGCTCGAGGGAGAGGAAGTCAACCTCGAAAAGGGAATACAAGCCCTCAGAGACCAGGGAATCGAAGTGGAGCTTATAGAAGGAGATGTCATCGAGTAAAATTCTAAATCCGAAACTCGAAATCCTAAACAAATCCAAAATTCCAATTCCCAAAAGTCTGAATAAATTTCGAGTTTTGAATATTTGGATTTATTTAGGATTTCGCGCTTAGGATTTCGGATTTGAAGGAGCTTTTATGAAATATGTGGTTATGATCGGGGACGGAATGGCTGACAGGCCTGTTGATGAGTTAGGCGGATCAACCCCCCTTAAAAAGGCGGCAACTCCGAACATGGATAAACTTGCCTGCTCGGGTATCACAGGCAAGGTGCGCACGATCCCGGCCGGGTTCCACCCCGGCTCGGATGTTGCCAATCTCAGCATACTCGGATACGATCCCGCACGTTATTATACGGGCAGGGCCCCGCTTGAGGCGGCAAGCATCGGCGTAAAGCTGGATGACAGCGACATCGCCTACAGGTGCAATCTTGTAACCCTCAGGTTCAACAAGGGCGGCACCCGCGCCGTGATGGACGACTACAGCAGCGGGCATATAACGACGGAAGAGGCCGGAGAGCTTATCAATGCGCTTAAAAGCGGACTGAAAGATAAAGACCTGGCCCTTTATAAAGGTGTCAGCTACAGGCATCTCATGGTATGGAAGAACGGCAGTTATAAGGTCGAGTGCGTTCCTCCCCACGATATTCTCGAAAAAGAGATCACTGATTATCTGCCCGTGGGGGAGGGGGATGAGGTGCTCAGGGAGCTCATGAGATGGTCTGTAGGTGTACTCGAAGGACACCCGGTTAATAAAAAGAGAATAAAGAGCGGTAAAAAGCCCGCGAACAGCATATGGCTGTGGGGCCAGGGGAAGAGGCCGCGGGTGCCTGCATACAGGGAAAAGTACGGCGTGAGCGGCGCGCTTATTTCAGCGGTCGATCTTACCAGGGGGCTCGGCATATATGCGGGCTTCAAAATACTCAAGGTGCCCGGCGCAACCGGCTGGCTCGATACGAACTACGCGGGAAAAACCGCATATGCGCTGGATGCCCTTAAAGACGTGGATTTTGTCTACATCCATGTCGAGGCCCCCGATGAGGCGGGCCATTCAGGGAATTGCAAAGATAAAATAAAGGCTATAGAGGATTTCGATGCGCTCGTGGTAGGCCCTGTGATGAAGGGGCTGGAGGAGAGATTCAAGGATTACCGCGTGCTGCTTATGCCCGACCATGCCACGCCGGTAAAGCTCAGGACCCATACCGATGAGCCCGTGCCGTTTGTCGTATACGACAGCCGCGACAGGAGAAACAATGACGGTGTCGCTTACGACGAGTCCATTGTGGAGAGAGGGGATATCATGGTAGTTGAACAGGGGCATAAGCTGATGGATTATTTTATCAAGGGGGTTTCAGGTTAATGCTTATTGTTCAGAAGTACGGCGGCACGTCCGTTGCAAACGTGGAAAGAATAAAAGCGGTTGCAGAGCGTGTCGTCAGGTCTGCCAGAGAAGGGAATAAAGTCGTTGTCGTCGTCTCCGCCATGTCGGGAGAGACGGACAAATTGATAAATCTCGCCCACCACCTGTCATCCAATCCCAACGAAAGGGAAATGGACCTGCTCCTTTCGTCGGGCGAGCGCATAACCAGCGCACTTACGGCCATGGCGATCGGGGAGTTGGGGCATAAGGCAATGGCGCTTACCGGCCGGCAGATGGGGATAATAACGGACACGTTCCATACAAAGGCAAAGATAGAAAGAATAACCGGCGAAAGGGCGCGGAAGGCCCTCGATGACGGGTATATAATCGTCGTTGCCGGGTTCCAGGGAATAACCGAGGGCGGTTCCGATGTTACGACACTCGGCAGGGGGGGCTCCGACCTTTCGGCAGTCGCAATAGCCTCGGCGCTGGATGCCGATAGGTGCGAGATTTATACTGATGTCGACGGCGTCTATACCACCGACCCGAACATCGTACCTGAAGCGCGAAAGCTCGAGAAGATTTCGTATGAGGAAATGCTTGAACTGGCAAGCCTGGGAGCAAAGGTGCTCCAGACAAGGTCCGTGGAATTCGCCATGAAATACGGGACACCGGTGGTCGTCAGGTCGAGTTTCAACGACAATCCCGGCACGCTTGTCACCAGGGAGGATAAGGATATGGAAAAGGTTGTTGTATCAGGAGTTGCGTACGACAAAAACCAGGTCAAACTGACCGTGATGGGAGTTCCTGATAAACCCGGCATTGCCGCCAAACTGTTCAAAGGAATAGCCGAAGCGAATATAGTTGTCGATATGATCGTTCAGAATGTGAGCAGCGGCGGAAAGGCCACGGATATATCCTTTACGGTGCCGAAGACAGACAGCGGCAAGGCTTTGAAACTGACCGAAGGGATTGCAAAGGAACTGGGCGCCGGCGGTGTGAACCTCGGCGAAGGGATAGCGAAGATCTCCATCGTAGGCGTCGGCATGAGGACCCATTCGGGCGTTGCCGCACAGATGTTCGAGGTGCTTGCACGACACGGCATCAATATCATGATGATCAGCACGTCCGAGATAAAGGTATCCTGCATTATTGATTTGAAATATACTGAGCTTGCAGTGAGGGTGCTGCATGATGTATTCAACCTGGCAGAGGTGAAATAAATTTTATTATGCCAAAAATAGAGATTTACGATACGACACTCAGGGACGGTTCCCAGGCGGAAGACGTCTCTTTTTCGGTGGAAGATAAACTGCGCATTACCGAAAAGCTTGACGAGCTCGGCATTCACTATATCGAAGGGGGATGGCCGGGCTCCAATCCGAAGGACGCGGAGTATTTCAAGAAGGTCAAAAAACTCAAGCTCTCAAGTTCGGTCATTGCGGCCTTCGGCAGCACGCACAGGCCGAGGCACAAGGTGCAGGATGATAACAATATAAAGACGCTCGTTGATTCAGGCGCCCGGGTCGTCACCATCGTCGGCAAGACCTGGGACTTCCATGTAAAGGAGTTGTTCAAGATCCCCATTGAAGAGAACTTTGATATTATCCACAACTCCGTTGCCTACCTGAAGAAACGCGTTGAGAGGGTGTTCCTCGACGCGGAGCACTTCTTTGACGGGTACAAGGCTAATCCTGAATTTACGGTTAAGTGCCTGCAGGCCGCCGAAGCTGCAGGGGCCGACTGCCTTGTTTTATGCGATACCAACGGCGGCAATCTCCCGAAGGAGATAAAGAAAATCGTCCAGGATGTGGTCAGGAAAGTCAAAACCCCTCTCGGGATCCACATGCATAACGATTCCGACTGTGCGGTGGCAAGTTCCCTTGCCGCAGTCGAAGCAGGCGCGATCCAGGTGCAGGGGACGATCAACGGCCTTGGCGAGCGCTGCGGCAACGCCAATCTCTGCTCTGTCATTCCCAACCTCCAGGTAAAATCGGGGTTTAAATGTCTGCCGGATGATAAGCTCAAAAGATTGAGGGATGTTTCGAGATTCGTGAACGAAATAGCCAATATGCGGCACTTCAAAAGGCAGCCGTTCGTCGGAGACAGCGCCTTTGCCCACAAAGGCGGCATCCATGTCAGCGCGATCAGGAAGAGGCCGGAGACGTATGAGCATATCAAACCCGAGCTTGTCGGCAATTCACAGAGGGTATTGATATCGGACCTTGCCGGGAAAAGCAATATCCTCAGAAAAGCGGAGGAATTCGGCATACGCCTGGAGCCCGATTCTCCGAAAGTGGAGAAAATCCTCAATACTCTGAAAGAACTCGAGCACCAGGGATTCCAATTTGAAGGCGCCGAGGCGTCCTTTGAGCTTCTGCTGAAAAAGGTACTGGGACTGCACAGGCGGTTTTTCGACCTTATCGGTTTCAGGGTTATTGACGAGAAGAGGAAAGAGAAGGAAGTGCCGATCAGCGAAGCGACCATCATGGTCAAGGTGGAGAAGAATATAGAGCATACCGCCGCCACGGGCAACGGTCCTGTGAATGCCCTTGACAACGCGTTGAGAAAGGCCCTTGAGAAATTCTATCCCGAGTTGAGGAAAGTCAAGCTCCATGACTATAAAGTGCGAGTCCTCACCGCAGGCAAGGGTACGTCCGCACGGGTGCGTGTTCTGGTGGAGTCGGGAGACGACGAAAGCAAGTGGGGAACTGTCGGCGTGTCGGAAAACATCATCGAGGCATCATGGCAGGCCCTTGTGGACAGCATCGATTACAAGCTCCTGAAAGAGCAGGGCTGATAGGATAGAGTTTTTTAAGGTTGTTTACTCGCGAATAATCTTAACTGCTCTTTCAAGAACTTCACTCAGTTTTTCTGGTTTGAGATTGCCGGCACGATAAAGAATAATGGGCAAAGAATGAGATCATCACCGTCTAATGCTGAGATAACTAATGCAGGGCGTCTTGCCATTGCCGCTTAACGGTTCGAGTGCTTGAGAAGGACGAAGTCTTTGGGTGTTAGCCTCAAGCACTCTGTTATCTGCCGTTGCGGGCATACAAAATTTATGCGATACTAACCTGCAGTCTCTTTCCAAGTGCTGAAGCGACACGCTCTAAAGTTGACAGTTTGATATCTTCTGCGTGATTCTCAATTCTTGAGATCGCTGTCTTCTTAGTTTTAAGTCTATGTGCAAGCTCTTCTTGGGTTAACCCTGCTGATTCGCGCGCCTGACGAAGCATCACTCCGACTTTAAATTGTTCATACCCGTCGTCGAATCCTTCAGCAAATTTCTTGTCTCTTTTTTTTCTTCCACTGATATATTTTTTTAGATCACTCATGTCTTTTCCTCCTTTCTAAAAAGTCTCTTCTATATGCCTCTGCCTTTTCTATTTCATGTTTAGGTGGTTTTTGGCTCTTTTTTATAAACCCGTGTGTCAGCACAATAACAGAATTATCCACAAAGAAACAAAATATACGGTATGCATTCGAACCAAACTGAATTCTGCATTCCCAAATTTCTTCTGTGCCAACAAGCTTTTTAAAATACGAAGACGGTACAACATCCAAATCTTCCAGTAAACTAAGAACCCATGTTACTTTTTGTGTAACCTTTGACGGCAAAGAATCAAGAAAATTTTGTATCGGGCATCTCCCATCAATAGTTTTATAAAAGGTAACGATTCTACTCACAATATTATGTTAACCTGCATGTTAACCTTTGTCAAGTGATTTTTGATAAGGGCGAAGCCTTTGGGTGTTAATCTCAAGCACTCTGTTATCTGTCCGTTGCGGGCAAAATATTACTAATCTTCCCAATCCTTTCCCGTCATTAACTTCCATGCATTTTTAAATGCTATTTTTTCAGCAACATCTCAGGGAACTCCTCGATTACCTTTTTCCACTCAGGGTCAAGGGAAATGGTGTGAACGCATCAATTGGAAAAATAAGAACAAGTGCAAATATAACTGTATCCTGCCAGTCGCCCTTTGATTCCCCTACTTGCAATAAATCTTAGAATATAATAGCATGATAAATATAGCAAATTTTCAAGTTTGGGGGTTAACGTCTCATCATGAAAAAACAATGCGAAATTCTTCTTGGCGGGCAATGGATTAAAACCGACGATTTTATAAAAATAATAAATCCTTTTAACGGTGAAGCTGTTGCAGAGGTATGCCGCGCCGGGATTGAAGAAGCAGAGAAGGCCGTAGAGATTGCCCATAAGTCAAGAAACACGATTGCCAGCCTGCCGTCTTATAAAAAATCAGAGATGCTCCGGAGAATTTCAGACGCTTTATTAAAAAGAAAGGAAGAGCTCGCAAGGACCATAGCCCTCGAGTGCGGCAAGCCGATCAAAGATGCCTGTGCAGAAGTCGACAGGTCTGTCCTTACCTTCAAGATAGCGTCTGAAGAGGCGGGCAGGATCGGCGGGGAGTTCCTGCCGCTTGACAGGAATCCGCTGTCCGAAGGCAGATGGGGTATCACAAGGCGCTTCCCTGCCGGGCCTGTCTTCGGTATAACACCGTTCAACTTCCCGCTCAATCTCGTAGCGCATAAAGTAGCCCCTGCGATCGCATCAGGGAATCCGGTGATAATAAAGCCGGCCTCCAGGACTCCCCTTACAGCCCTTCTCCTCGGAGAGATCGTTGCCGGTGCAGGATTGCCCGAAGGCGGCATAAGTGTCATCCCCTGCGATTCAAAGATCGCTGAAAGTATTATCACTGATGAGAGAATAAAGGTTTTAAGTTTCACCGGGAGCGCTTCCGTGGGATGGGCGCTGAAGGCAAAGGTCCCGCGGAAAAAGGTCTTGCTTGAACTGGGGGGCAATGCCGGGGTGATCATCGATGAGAGCGCCGATATCGATTATGCGGCCGGGAGGTGCGTTACCGGCGCATTTTCCTATGCGGGACAGGTCTGCATATCGGTCCAGAGGATATATATTCATGAAAAGGTATATGACGCATTTCTGAATAAATTCATTCACCTTGTGAAGCAACTGAAAACGGGTGATCCGCTGTCGGAGGATACTGATGTCGGACCCATGATAGATGAAAGCAATATCGAAAGGGCCGATACCTGGATACGGGAAGCAAAGGATAAGGGCGCAAGCGTCCTGACCGGTGGAAAGAGAGAGGGCAATTTTTATTCTCCTGCCGTTCTCGCCGATACAACGCCTGAAATGAAGGTGAGCTGCATGGAGGTATTTGCGCCTGTTGTCACTGTTGTCAAGGTCAGGGACTTTGCGGAGGGGTTGCATGCTGTCAACGATACGGTATACGGGCTCCAGGCCGGGGTATTTACCCGGGATATCGGAAATGCGTTTAAGGCCTTCGGGCGGCTCGAGGTCGGCGGCGTGATAATCAACGATATCCCCACTTATCGCGTTGACCATATGCCGTACGGAGGGGTCAAGCAGTCCGGCTTCGGCAGGGAGGGCATCAAATACGCCATTGAGGAGATGACGGAATTAAGGCTGATGGTGCTGAACCTGCCGCATACATAATATCCCCTCATATTTATTGCAGTAACCTCAGGGGACAGTCCCTATTCTACGACTCCGCTTCGCTTCGTCCGTGGTAAACCACCTACTGTTGGTAAATAGGGACAGTCCCCGGCGCGAGCATTTACTGCTTGCCACGAGTTGTAGTAGTATAAAAGAGGCATGGAAGAAATCGGCGTTATAAAAGATATTAAAGGCCCAAAGGCTGTCGTGGCGGTGCACAAGCAGGGCGGCGGATGTGAAGCGTGCCCGGGGAGTTCTCTCTGCAAAACCATGGGCGGGGACGAGGCGGTGGTGGAAGCGGTAAACCAGGCCAATGCGCGCATCGGGGACACGGTCAGGGTCTCGTTCAAGCCCTATACGTACCTGAAAGGAACAGCCCTGATTTATGGTATCCCGTCCCTCATGCTTATAGCCGGGGCCGTCATAGGTAAGGAATATATCAGTAAGTTTTTTGCAGGGCTGGATCCCGATATCATGTCCGCTATCTGCGGGTTCGGGCTTTTTGCGGTTTCCTTCCTGATCCTGAAACTCTGGTCCGGCCGGTTCGAGGGCAAGAAGGAATACATGCCGGTGGTGGAGGAAATACTAAATCCTAAATTAGGAGACAAGCACGAAACTCTAAGCTCTAAATCCTGAACAAAGGAGACGAGGCAGCCTGCTTAGAGAATTTGAGTTTTGAATTTGTTTGGGATTTAGATATTCGAATTCAGGGTCTGCAGTTTGTAATGTGTGATTTGGGATTTCGAATTTAAAATAAAAGGGGGTAGTTATGGCAAAGTTGGATGCCGGGCATATCAAAAATGTGGCGATAATAGCTCATAGCGGTGCTGGCAAGACATCGTTAGCCGAGGCTGTTCTGTTTAATGCGGGCGTGATCGACAGAATGGGCAATATCGAGGCCGGAAACACCACCATGGACTATGAGCCTGAAGAGATTGCAAGAAAGATCAGCATCACCTCAGCGGTCGCCTTCTGTGACTGGAAGGGAACGAGAGTAAATCTGCTCGATACGCCCGGATTTATCAATTTTATCGAGGATACGAGGGGCAGCCTCAGGGTCTCTGACGGGGCTGTGGTTATCGTCAGCGCCCTTTCAGGCGTTAAGGCCGAGACAGAGAAGATATGGAAATTCGCCTGCGAGTTCGAGATACCGAGGATTGTTTTCATAAACAAGCTGGACAAGGAAACGGCTAATTTTTACAGGGCGGTCGGAGAGCTCGAAAAATCCTTCGAATCGGAAGCCATACCCCTTCAGATACCCATCGGGGAAGGTGAGGGCTTTAAAGGAATTGTGGATCTCCTGACCATGAAAGCCTCCATATATGAAAATGGAAAGACCTCCGAAACAGACGTCCCTTCAGATATAAAAGGCACAGCCGAAGAATACCGGAAGAAGCTCGTGGAAAAGATTGCGGAATCCGATGACTCCCTGCTCGAAAAATATCTCGAAGGGGGAGATATATCGAATGATGAAATCATGAAGGGCATAAAGGAGGGCTCTTTGACGAGAAGGTTTATCCCTGTGGTATGCGGTTCCGCTACCATGAATATAGGAATAAGCCGGCTCCTCGACGCTGTTCTGCTCTGTCTGCCTTCCCCGGTGGAAATGAGCAGGATATCCCCTATCAGGGGCAGGAACCCGAAAGAGGGCAAGGAACTGGAGAGAAAGCCGGTCGAGACGGACCCCCTTACCGCTTATGTTTTCAAGACCGTCGCTGACCCGTATGCCGGCAAACTGTCCCTGTTCAGGGTCTATTCAGGGGTGCTCAAGGCCGATTCCACGGTTCTGAATGCCAATACAGGCACAAAAGAGAGAATAGGGCAGGTCTTCCGTCTGCTCGGCAAAAAACAGGTCCCTACGCAAGCAGTCGGTCCAGGAGATATTGCCGCTGTCGTAAAGCTCAAGGATACCAACGTCGGAGATACGTTGTGCGAGGAGCACCATCCTCTTGTGCTCGAAAAGGTAAAATTCTCGGACCCCGTGATATCCTATGCCATTGCGCCTAAGACAAAAGGCGATGAGGAAAAGGTGAGCGGCGGCCTCCACAGGATCCTTGAGGAGGACCCCACCGTGCATTTCACAAGGGATGAGGAGTCCAAAGAGATGATACTGTCGGGAATGGGGCAGGTCCATCTTGAAGTGGCCCTTGAGAAGCTCAAGCGGAAGTTCGGTGTCGAGGTAGTGATGAAGACGCCGAAGATACCGTACAGGGAGACCATCAGGGCAGCCGCCAAGTCCCAGGGCAGATATAAAAAACAGTCCGGAGGCCGCGGACAATTCGGCGATTGCTGGATAGAGATAGAACCGCTGCCGAGGGGCGGCGGGTATCAATTCCTCGATAAGATTGTGGGAGGAGTCATCCCCCAGCAATACAGGCCGGCGGTTGAAAAGGGCATAGCGGAAACAATGCGCGAGGGGGTCATTGCGGGGTATCAGGTGGTCGATATGAAGGTCACCCTGGTTGACGGCTCTTACCATTCCGTGGATTCATCTGAAATGGCGTTCAAGATAGCGGGTTCGATGGCATTGAAGAAGGCTTTCCAGGATGCGAAACCTGTGCTGCTTGAGCCTATAATGAGAGTGGAAGTGGTTACCCCTGAAGATACGCTCGGCACGGTGATCGGCGATCTGAATTCCCGGCGCGGCAAGGTCCAGGGCGTTGAGCCCCAGGCCGGCGGCAACCAGAAGATAAATGCGCTCGCCCCCATGGCCGAGATGCTTACTTATGCGAACCAGCTCCAGGGCATGACATCGGGCAGGGGGCTCTACTCCATGGAATTCTCCCATTATGAAGAGGTGCCGAGCCACATCGCCCAGAAGATAATTGCCGAGAGGGCGAAGCAGAAAGAGGAAGTCCATTAACGAATGAAGAAACCCTGGGCAGGAAGATTTACTGAAAAGACATCGAAGCTTGTCGAGAAATATACCGAATCCATATCTTTCGACAAAAGGCTCTGGAAGTACGATATCGAAGGGAGTATCGCGCATGCAGGGATGCTTTCGAAGCAGGGCATCATACCCAAAAAAGATGCCGGTAAGATCATCAAGGGTCTGAAAGAGATATATAAGGAGATAGAGGAGGGCAGGTTCACGTTCAGTGAAGAGCTTGAGGATATCCATATGAATATAGAATCGGCCCTCATCGCAAAGATCGGAGAGGCGGGCGGCAGGCTGCATACCGCGCGGTCGAGAAATGATCAGGTTGCGCTGGATCTCAGGCTTTATCTCAGGGCAGAGGTCAGGGAGATACTGGCCCTTTTAAAAGACCTTGAGGCGGTGCTCGTCGATCTGGCTGAAAAGAATCTCGATGTCATAATGCCGGGATATACACACATGCAGCGGGCCCAGCCCGTGCTCCTGTCCCACCATTTGATGGCGTACGCTCATATGTTTGAAAGGGACAGGACGAGGTTTCAGGATGCCTTGAAGCGTATCAATGTCCTTCCCCTGGGGTCGTGCGCCCTCGCGGGGACATCGCTCCCGATAGACAGGCATTACGTTGCCGGTCTTTTGGGATTTGATGCGGTTTCCGAGAACAGCATCGATTCCGTTTCGGACAGGGACTTTGCCGTCGAGTTCCTTTCGTGCTCGGCCATGCTGATGGTCCATTTTTCGAGAATGGCGGAAGAGCTCATTCTCTGGTCTTCGGAGGAATTTTCTTTTATCGAGCTCTCCGACGCCTTTACAACTGGCTCAAGCATAATGCCGCAGAAAAAGAACCCGGATGTCGCTGAACTGATGCGCGGCAAGACCGGCAGGGTGTACGGCAATCTCATGAGCCTGCTTACCGTCATGAAAGGGCTCCCGCTTGCATACAACCGGGATATGCAGGAGGACAAGGAGTCTGTTTTCGATACGGTCGATACCGTTAAAACTACACTGGGAGTTCTCACCGGTATGCTGCAGAACATGACCTTAAAAAGAAAGAAGATGGAAGCGGGAGGCGATGCCGCATTTTCCACGGCAACGGATATTGCAGAATATCTCGTGCGGAAGAAGATACCGTTCAGAACAGCCCATGAGATAACAGGCAAGATAGTCCGTTATTGCGTTGATAACGGCAAAAGGCTTTCCGACCTGTCCATCACGGAGTACCAGGCCTTCTCCGCCGCCATCGGGCACGATATTTACAGATTTATCGGCATACCGGAATCCGTAAAAGCAAAAGAATCATACGGCGGCACATCACCGAAGAAAGTCAGAGATCAGATCAGGAGATTCAGGAACGACCTGAAAGGGATATAATATGTAATTATTAACACGAGTTATGAGCAAGGGGACAGTCCCTATTTACGGACGGAGTCGTAGAATAGGGACTGTCCCCAGCGCACGCGGACGCCAGCGCACGATTTGGAATGGCTTATTTCTACATGCATAGTTGGAGAAGCAGAAAATAATATTTGATTAATAGTGAGTTTATAGATGGTCACATTAAAAGAAGCAAGAGAGATATCGAAAGCAATAAATAAAACCTTCAATCCTCTTTCGATCACTATCTTCGGCTCTACTGCAAAAGAAGGCGCAGGAAATGATTTGGATTTATTGGTTGTCCTCGATGATAGAGAGAGGCCCCTTGATAATGTCGATTTATTGATGCATAGGTGTTTAAAGAGCTTTTACAAGAAATTTGCAATTGATCCGTTCGTGATTTCCCTATCGACCCTCCGTGAACATTATTTGAAAGGCAGTCCGTTTTTGAGGCTGATATTAAAAGAAGGGAGGCTGTTATACATGAAAGATGCAGTAAAAGAGTGGATGAGACAGTCAGAGGATGAATTTAAAATGGCTCGATATCTCCTTGAAGGAGAATTTTACAAAGGCGCATGTTTTCATTCGCAACAGGCAATAGAGAAGGCCCTGAAAGCAATATTGCTAAGCAAAGGATGGGAACTGGAAAAAACACACAGCCTAGAGCGATTGGTTTCGTTGGCAGAAGAATATAGAGTCAGAATAGACTTTCCGGACGAAGATATAGTTTTTATGGACAGCATTTATAGAGGGAGGTATCCTGCCGAGGCAGGGCTTTTGCCGTTCGGAGAGCCGGCAAAAGCAGATGCCCGGAAAGCGGTCAACATTGCTGAACAGATGACCAAAAAAGTAAAAACTAAATTGAATAAAAAGCAGGGAGAAACCTCTATTGCGTGAAAAGCTGTTATATTTATTGCTGCTTTTAATTGCCCTGCTTGTTGCCTCGTGCGGTAAAAAGGGGGAGCCTACGCTCAGAACCTTCGAGAAGCCGCCCGCGGTCAGAGATATCAAGGCGGTGCATCGTGAGGACCAACTCATAATCTCATGGTCATATCCTGCCCCGGAGAGAGAGGCGATCAAGGGGTTTTATATTGAAAAGGCGGAGGCCGGTGGAAATAAACCGTTTAAAAATCTCGTATTCCTGAAAAACGATGTTTCTCAATTTGTGGACAGGGATTTTAAAACAGGGTGGAAATATCTTTACAAGATGCGGGTATACAGCCTGAGAAATGTCCTGAGTGACGAGTCCATGGTAATTCAGGTGAACCCGGCCGAGCTGCCGTCCCCTCCTGCCGGGTTGGCATACAAAATAACCGAAGATTCCACGGAAATCAGATGGGACAGGGTTTCCGATGCAGCACGATACAACATTTACAGGAGCTCTGTGAAAGGGAAATATCCCGTTTCCCCCCTGAATAAAGTTCCGCTCAAAGAGACCCTCTTTAAGGACAGGGTGGAGACGGAAAAAATCTCATACTATACGGCAAGAGCTCTTCTCGATACAACACTTGAAGATGAAGGATATCCTTCTGATGAGCTGGAGGTCAACCCGGAAACTTTCGTTCCCTCGAGGCCCTCGCATATAAAGTATGTCCCCTCGGAAAAGAAAACCTACCTGATGTGGGATGAGAGCCCCGAAACCTGGGTCAAGGGATATAGGGTATACAAAAAAAGCGGGTCCGACAGCGGGTTCAGGCTTATAGGTGAGGCGGCAACCCCCGCCTTCACAGATAGCGGGCCGCTTGTTTCAAAAACGCTGTACTGCATTACCGCAGTGGGTCCGAAAAAGGAGAGCGCCCCGTCGGAAACGCTGGAGGTCTATCCCCTCAAGAATTGAGGGTTGACACGAGCGGATTTTAAGGGACAGTCACGAATGGCGCATAGGAAAAACATAGGTCATCTCCGCACCGGGTCGGAATCGGCTCGTACCGGGCGGACTGAAAGCCGCCGTGGATAGAATACTCCTCGGGCATGGGAGCGGCGGCAGATTGATGCATCAACTGGTAAGAGAGCATTTTTCCCCCGCCTTTGATATGAAAGAGCTTAACGATTCAGCGGTGATTGATTTTGTAGAGGGTATACATAAACTTGCATTTACCACGGATTCCTATGTAGTCTCCCCGCTCTTTTTCCCCGGGGGCAATATCGGAGATCTTGCGGTGAACGGTACGGTAAACGACCTTTCGGTGGTAGGGGCAAGGCCCCTGTATCTCACTGCGGGTTTTATTATTGAAGAGGGGTTTCCCCTCGGGGACCTGAAGCTGGTCCTTTCATCCATGGCGCAAGCCGCGCACACTGCGGGTATCAGGATAGTGGCGGGTGATACGAAAGTCGTGGACAGGGGGAAAGGTGACGGATTGTTCATCAATACCTCCGGAATAGGCGCCGTGCCGGATAATATTTATTTCGGCCCGCGGAATATCAGGACCGGTGACAGGATAATAATCAGCGGGCTTATGGGAAATCACGGCGTGGCCGTCCTTTCAGAGAGGAACGGGCTCGCCTTCAACCCTCCTGTCCTCAGCGATACCGCACCGCTGAACGGGCTTGTGAAACTGATGACCCGCTTTACGGGCGGCATAAAAATGATGAGGGACCCGACACGGGGGGGCGTTGCCACGACACTGAAGGAGATCGCGATGGAGTCGGGCTGCTGCATTACTATTATGGAAAATATGCTGCCCGTATCGGGGGGGGTGAAGGGGGCATGTGATCTGCTGGGGCTGGACCCTCTTTACATAGCGAATGAGGGCATCCTCATCGCCGTTGTATCGCCTGATGCGGCTGACTCCCTTGCCGGGGAGATGAGGGCCCATCCTCTCGGAAAGGATGCCGCCGTTATCGGAGAGGTGACCGGTTGTGAAGAGCGCTCCGGTGGGATGGTCGTGCTGAAGACGTTAATAGGCGGAACCCGGATTGTTGATATGCTCGCCGGGGAACAACTGCCGAGAATATGCTAAAATAAGCAGCGTTATAGTGTTAAGGAATTAGTTTGTACGCTATAAACGCTATAACGCTCATCGGGAGGTTACATTATGGGGAGGAAGATAGCAGTCGGTGTTTGCGTCTTCGTATGTGCTTTTGCCGCTGTTGCACAAGGCGCCATATTGCTCGACAAAATCGTGGCGATAGTGAACAAAGAGGTTGTAACATGGAGTGACCTCTACAGGGTGATGGAATTCGATGCGACGGATGAAATCAAGGCCATGAAAGACAGCGACAAACGAAAATTTTTCAAGGAGAACGAGAACATGTTCCTTGAACGCCTTATCGACATGAGGTTGCAGCTCCAGGAGGCGGCAAAGGCGGGGATTTCCGCAAGCGATGATGATGTGGACAAGGCCATCAAGAACATTAAGAGCAAGTATTCCATGACCGACGAGATGTTTAACGAGGCTATCAAGAAAGAAGAGTCTTCCCTTTCCGAGTACAGGAAAAAACTCTCCGAGCAGATCACCATGAGCCGTGTGGTTGATCAGGAGGTGCGGAGCAAAATCCTTGTTACAGAGGCCGAGGTGGATAAATATCTTTCAGAGCATAAGGAACTGGCAAAGGAAAGCGAGGGTTTCGGCATAAGCCATATCTTTCTGAAGGAGCCGGGGGACAAGACGCAACTGGAAGAGAAGGCAAAAGATATTTACAGAAGGATCAAGTCAGGCGAGGATTTTTCGGAACTGGCGAAACAGTATTCCGAGGATGCAAGCGCACAGGGCGGCGGAGACCTGGGCTTTGTAAGGAAAATCGATATGTCACAGGATTTTCTCAGGGTGCTTTCAACGTTGAAGACGGGCGATGTGAGCGAGCCCTTCTGGAGCGGGAGCGGGATGCATATCCTCAAGGTGAATGAAATCAGGGTATTCAAAAACCCCCGGGACTTGAGAGAGACTGTAAGACAGAAGTTGCTGGATGAGAAATTCACCATGGAGTACAGGAATTGGATAAAGGGCTTGCGTGAGAGGTCGTATATTGAAATTAAAACCTAGGCAAGCGGCAGGAGGCTGTAGGCAAGAGGAAAGAAAAGAAAGTTGCAGCCATAACCTATCGCCCCATGCCTATTGCCCATAGCCTGTTTTATGGAACAACGGGTTCAGAAAATACTTGCACAAATGGGAGTTGCCTCAAGGCGGAAGGCTGAGGAGCTTATTAGCGGGGGCAGGGTTACGGTGAACGGCGAAACCGCAATCCTCGGGATGAAGGCGGATCCTGATAGGGACCATATTAAAGTCAACGGAAAGCTCCTGATAAGGCCTGAGCCCAAAGTGTACTACATATTCAATAAGCCGAAGCGCGTTGTTACGTCCCTCTCCGATCCGGAAGGGCGGGCCACGGTAAAGGATTTCCTCAAGGGGGTCAAATACAGGGTATTCCCCGTGGGCAGGCTTGATTATGATTCCGAGGGGCTGCTGCTCGTGACGAATGACGGTGCGTTGGCGCAAGCGATGCTGCATCCCTCAGGGAAGATTCCTAAGACCTATCTCGTCAAAGTCAAAGGCAGTATAGAGGATGATGAAATAAAAAAATTAAGACACGGTATAAAGTTGGAAGACGGCATGACTGCGCCTGCTCGGGTAAAAAAGATAAAACAGTCTGAAAATAATTCGTGGATTGAAATAACCATATATGAAGGCAGAAAGCGGCAGATAAGGAGAATGCTCGAGAAGGTCGGGCACGATGTGATCAAATTGAAGAGGCTAAGCATAAACGGGCTGAAGCTCGGAGACCTGAAGCCGGGGGAGTTCAGGGCGCTTACACAGGATGAGCTGGAAGCCGTGAGAAATGAATTAAGTTCGGAGCCGGATAACCCGGGCCGTAATAAAGGCGAGCGGGAAATTGGAAATAGGAAATGAAAAATAGGAAATATGGCATTTACTTCTTATCTCTCATTTCTTGTTTTATAAAACGGAGGTTTTATGATTCGTGATAAAGGGTGTGGTGAACTCAGGGAGTCGGATATAGGCTCCACGAACAGCCTTGCCGGCTGGGTATTCAGAAGGAGGGACCACGGGGGATTGATATTTATTGATTTAAGGGACAGGAGCGGCATTGTCCAGGTTGTCTTCAGTCCTGACGTCTCGGAGAGCGCGCACGCGCGCGCCCATAATCTGAGAGGAGAATTCGTTATAGCCGTAAAGGGCGAAGTAAGGATGCGGCCCGCGGGGACCGAAAATCCGGCTCTCCCCACGGGCATGGTCGAACTCTATGCGCATGAATTGACGGTGCTGAATGAGGCGTCTCCGCTGCCTTTCCCCATGGAAGAGGCGTCAGAGGCCTCGGAGTCCCTGAGGTTGAAATACAGATATCTTGATCTGAGGAGACCCGAACTGCAGCATAACCTGATCGTCAGGCATCAGGTGACCAAAATCACCAGGGACTATCTTGATGAGCATAAGTTTCTCGAGATAGAGACCCCGATGCTTACCAAATCGACTCCCGAAGGCGCGCGCGATTACCTTGTCCCGAGCCGTCTCAATCCGGGCCTTTTTTATGCCCTGCCCCAGTCGCCCCAACTCTTCAAGCAGATACTCATGATCGCCGGGTTTGACCGGTATTTTCAGATAGTGAAATGTTTCAGGGATGAAGACCTGAGGGCAGACAGGCAGCCTGAATTCACCCAGGTTGATATGGAGATGTCGTTCGTGGAGCGGGATGATGTTATTGCCCTTGTAGAAGGAATGTTAAAGAGAATATTTAAAACCGTTCTGGACATCGATATCGCGGCGCCGTTCAAGAGGCTCAGCTTTAAAGAATCGATGGAGAGGTTCGGGAACGATAAGCCGGACTTGAGATTCGATATGGAGCTTAAAGATATGGCGGACCTCGTGCAGGTCGGCTCATTCAAGGTGTTTCTTGACGCCTTATCCTCAGGCGGCAGAGTGAAGGCCCTTAACGCGAAAGGCATGGCAGGGCTATCAAGAAAAGAGCTCGACATGCTTACCGGGGAAGCGCAATCCTTCGGCGCCAGGGGGCTGGCCTGGATCAAGGTCAGGGACGGCTTCGAATCCCCGATTGCCAAGTTCTTCCCCGGGGAAATCCTGCGGGGCATGGCTGAAAGACTCGGGGCCTCGGAAGGTGACCTGATGCTGTTTGTCGCTGACAAGGAAAAAGTTGTAAGCGACGTATTGAGCCGCATGAGGCTGGAACTGGGGAGAAGGTTGAACCTCATCAAGGATGAATTTAAATTCGCCTGGATAACCGACTTCCCCCTGCTCGAATGGGATGAGGATGAAAAGAGGTTTGCAGCCATGCACCATCCGTTTACCTCTCCCATGGACGAAGATATCGACAAGCTTTTTTCAGTTGACGTCACCGGCGGTGAGATGTCCGCGGCTGACCGGCAGTTGCCCGGTTCCGCCAGGGCGAAGGCATATGATATTGTGCTTAACGGCTATGAAATCGGCGGCGGCAGTATCCGTATCCACAGGATGGATCTGCAGAAAAAAATGTTCGGGCTCCTGGGCATTCCTGAAGAGGACGCGAGAGTAAAGTTCGGTTTCCTCCTGGATGCGCTTGAATACGGCGCTCCCCCGCACGGGGGTATTGCGCTCGGGCTTGACAGGCTGGTAATGCTGCTGGTCGGCGCACACTCCATAAGGGATGTCATTGCTTTCCCTAAGACGCAAAAGGCGGTATGCCTTATGAGCGGCGCCCCTTCAACGGTTGATCCAAGACAGCTCAGAGAATTACACATAAAAGTGAACCTGCCGTTATAAGGGTGAAAATAGTACCGGCATGATTGCAATATGGCTTCAGCGCGATTGCATTTATGCCGGTGATTATTTTAAAATCCTGCACTTGTGAGTTTTAAAGTTTTTGCTCAAAAATCCGATAAAAAACTGTCAATTTGATGACGGAGTTATTATAATAGCCGTCAGGTTGACGGACGAGGGAGAATATAAACAGAGGGAATAGCAATGATCCTGCTCTATCCGAACATAAGTTTATTGCAGGCACAGCACTTGCTCTTAATGATGAAGCAATCATACGGGATTCAGGAAGTCCTGTGGAATAGAGCTCGGTTAAATATGGTGTGCGATGTTTTTTAAAAAGAGGAATCCGATAGGGCTTGACATCGGGTCGAGTTATATTAAAGCGGTTCAGCTCAACGATACGAAAACAGGCTACGAGCTCGCTTTTGCCGGTGTAGTTCCGCTTCAGACTGAAGTCATAGTCGACGGGGCCATTGCCGATAAAGACAAGCTCATAAGCTCCATCAAGGAGCTTTTAAAGAAAGCCGGTGTAAAGTCCGGCGATGCCGTTGTCGGAGTATCAGGACACTCGTCCGTAATAATAAAAAAGATAACAATTCCCGTAATGACGGAGGAGGAGCTCAGCACCTCCATCAAATACGAGGCCGAGCAGTACATACCGTTTGATATCAATGATGTGAACCTGGATTTTCAGATACTCGGCCCCAAACCCGATGAAGAAGGGCAGATGGATGTAGTTCTCGTTGCGGTTAAAAAAAGCGTAGTGAATGATTATGTCGAGGTTATTGAAAAATCAGGCCTTGCGCCCGCCATTATAGATGTCGATCCCTTTGCCCTCAGCAACATGTACGAAACTAATTACAGCGGTGCGGAAGACAGGATCGTTGCTCTTATCAATATCGGCGCAAGTAAGACAAATATAAACATCCTCCAGCATGGAGCGCCGATCTTTACACGGGACAGCGCGATCGGCGGCAATCACCATACGGAATCACTCGAAAGGGCACTGGATATATCCAGGGAGGATGCGGAGCGGCTGAAACAGGGTCAGTCCGTCGATGGAGTTTCCCCTGAAGGGGCGCAGGCCGCCATCAATGCGGCTTCCGATGAAATATACACGGAAATATACCGGTCGTTCGAATACTTCAGAAGCAGTGTGGGCGAGGAAGACATCCACGAGATTGTTCTGAGCGGGGGGACCGCGCTCATAAAAGGGTTTTCCGCCACGATGTCCGAAAGACTCGGTATGCAGGTGGAAGTCGCAGATCCTTTTAGAAATATAAGGATACCGGAGAAGCTTGATGTCGCTTATATAAAAGAAATAGCTCCGATCCTATCGATTTCCGTAGGGCTTGCATTAAGGCGTATTGGTGACCGGGAATGATAAGAATAAATCTCCTGGCGGAAAAGAAAGGAAAGAGAAGGGTAAAAGGCCCGACGGGCTTTTTTATTGCCGTCGCCGCTGCCGCCGCCTCGGCGCTCTTGCTCATGGGCTTTGTTACCTTCCTCTTCAAAGCCAATGTTTCGCAACTGCGGTCCCGGAGTGAATCAAACAAGACGACGATGGCAAGCCTTTCAAAAAAGATTACCGAGATAAAGAAATTCGAGAAACTCAATAAAGAGCTTAAACAGAGGAGCGCTCTTATCGAAACCCTCAGAAAGAACCAGGCGATACCGGTGAGGATCCTTGATGAAGTCAGCAGCGTAATTCCGGAAGGGGTCTGGCTTAATTCCCTTGCTTATAAAGAGAATGGCGTGAGCATGGAAGGTTTTGCTTTTACGAACATTGATATCGTCTCTTACATTGATAACCTGAAGAGATTGGGAAGCGTTTCCGACGTCTACCTGGAGGAATCAAGGGAATCAGAGGTGGAGAAAGTCAAGGTCTACAAGTTTAAACTGAGCTTTAAGGTAAGGGTGTGATTGGAATGGAATTGAAGCTCGGAATAGATACGGCAAACCTCTCACCGCTCAAGAAGAATCTATTGCTTGCGCTGCCCCCGGTGATCATAATTGCTCTCTTCACCTTTCTGTTCATAATGCCTGCGCTCGAGGAGAGAAAGGCGCTCAATGAGGAAATAGGCAAACAGAAGACTGAAATTGCATCGCTCGAGAGAAACTCCTCACGGCTTCCGGCGTTAAAAGCCGAGAACAAGCGGCTGGAAGACAGGCTTTCCGAGCTGCAGTTGCAACTGCCGGAGGAAAAGGAAGTATCCGGCCTTCTCAAGCAGGTATCGGAGCTCGGGATAAAGTCGGGCCTGCAAGTCGTTTCATGGAGGCCGGGGACCAGGGGCGTGCATCCGAGCAAGGAAGTCTATGAAATTCCCGTTGAGGTCGTCATGCGCGGTACGTACCACAAGTTCGGCCAGTTCTTCAGCAACATAACGACACTAAACAGGATCGTCAATATCTTCAATATCAGTATGAGGCCGGGGAGCTTTGGGCTTGATGTCAGTTTTACCTCCACGACATATTCCCAGATACCTGAGAAAGAAAAGAAGGAACTCCAGAAAAAGGAAGTTAAGAAATGAAAAAGAGACTTCCTCTTATGCTTTCCATGCTCGGCATCTTTATAATCGGTGCGGCTGCCTCTCTGTTCTTTTTCAGCGGCAAGGCCGATAAAAGTACAATCTCAAATACCGGACCCGCACAGCCTGCACCGGCAAAGGCGGCCCCGCAACCTGCAAAGGCTGACCAGCCTAATAAGGCACCGGAAAATAAAAAGCCGGATATTGTCATGCCGGACACCAAGCCGCAGAGCTCACCTGATAAGGCACGGGCTGCAGGTGTTTATGAATACAATGCCAAAGGGAAGCGGGATCCGTTTATAACACTCATTGTAAAACCTGAGACTGATAAGAAAAAGGGCTTCACCCCTATTGAAAATTATGAAATAGCGGAATTCAAGCTTATAGCCGTTTTATGGAACAATACGGGGTATTATGCTGTCATTACGCTGCCTGACGGCAAATCATATACTATCAAAGAAGGGACAAAGATGGGTTTGCACGGAGGCAAGGTATATAAGATCACAAAAAATTCTGTTGTTATCAGAGAGCAGCTCAGGGATCAAAGAGGTGCTCTCAAACCGAAGGATACCATTTTAAAGCTCCGCCGGGAGGAAGAGGGATGAAAAAGGAATCAGGCGTCACCTGTTTAAAATCAAAATCCAGCATTATTTTATCTTTTTTAATATTATTCATATCCTGCATGCCGGTATATGCTGAAGACGCCGGCGGCGCAGCGAAAGCGGAAATCACGGGCCTTGAGATCGCCGATTTCGCCGTGAGGATAAAAGTTGCCGGACCGATAAAGTACAAGATATACAAGCCCGAAGACCCCTTCAGGCTTATAGTGGATCTGGAGGGGGTAAGCATTGGAAAATTCAAGGATAAGATTTTCTCGGATAAAGCAGGCATCACCGATATATCACCGGTACAGGTGCAGACACCCGCGCCGGCAGCACGCCTCAACATCCTTCTGCAGGCGCCTTCGACGGTAATTCCCGAAATCAATGGCGATACTCTCGTCCTGAACATAAAAGAGGCCGCAAAGGCGAAAGATGAACAGGTGCCCGCTTCAAGTGATGCGCAGGCCGCGGAAGCCGGAGACGGCGCTGCAGAGGAGATCACAAAGATAACCTTCAATAAAACCGATGACGGGGGAGAGCTTATTATCAAGGGCGATGGAACTATCCCGAGCCCGGCCGTATTCGAGCTTGATAATAAGGTCGTCATAGATATCCCGGGCGTTGTAATGAAGGCGTCCCCGGCGTCAGGTTTTTCATCGCCTCTTAAAGATATAAAATACAGGGTTGAAGAGGGGAGGGTAAGGCTCATACTTGATCTGGACGGCGGCTTTGACACCGAGGTCTTTGCCCTGGATGATGAGTTGTTTGTCGACATGTCCGGCAAGGTGCTCTCGAAAGGAAAAGAAAGGCCCGCAGGCAGCGTGTCCCAGCCTGTGCCGGCAAAAAAGGAAGATGAGCCGAAGGGCGGCTCCAAACTGATATCCCTGGACTTCCAGGATGCGGATATTATCCCGATTCTGAGACTCCTCAGCGATGTGAGCGGCTATAACATAGTTATTCACCCCGACGTAAAGGGGAAGATCACCATGAAACTGATCAACGTGCCCTGGGAACAGGCGCTTGATATCATACTGAAGACCTTTAATCTCGAAAAGGTTATAGACGGGAATGTTATCAGGGTTGCAACGCTCAAGGTATTTCAGGATGAGAGAAAGGCCGTTGCGGAGACAAAGGAGGTCTTCGGCAAGGCGGAGGACATTGTTACAAAAGTTTTTGTAGTGAATTATGCCAATGTCGACAAGATAAAGGATTCCATTGATAAAGCGAAACTCCTGTCTCCCCGTGGCAATATCAGCACTGACCCGAGGACGCGCTCGATGATAGTAAAGGATGTGCCGTCGAGCCTCGGTGAAATCCAGAAGCTTATAGATACCCTGGATAAACCTACCACCCAGGTCCTCATCGAGGCAAGGATAGTCGAGGTCTCCACGAATTACTCCAGAGAGCTCGGCGTTGAGTGGGGTGGGCGCTGGCTGAATGGGCCCCTCGACAGCATGAAGACCCCCATAACCGGCTCCGTATCAAGCTCTCCGGTATTGGGCGGCAATACGCTGAATCCCTCTCTTGTAAGCCTGGGCGCCACCGGAACTCCGACAGGCGCTATAACGGTCGGGTATTTGAACGCCGCGCAAACCTTCGGTCTGGACCTGAGGATTTCCGCCCTTGAGGCCAACGGTAAAGGAAAGGTGGTTTCCAACCCCAAGATTATGACCGTCGATAATGAGAAAGCGGTTATAAAGCAGGGCAGGAGGATTCCGTATTCGACAGTATCGAATTCAGGGACACAGGTCCAGTTCGTAGATGCAAGTCTTGACCTTATCGTTACTCCGCAGGTGGGGCCCGACAAGACGATCCTCCTCATCATACAGGCAAACAAGAATGAAGCTGACTTTTCCCAGACCTCGCAGGGACTGCCTTCAATAAGGACAAGTGAGGCAACGACCCAGGTGCTTGTCAGGGATGGTGAGACAGTTGTCATCGGCGGGATTCTGAAGACCTCTGAAACAGATAATGAGAACAATGTTCCCGGTATTTCCAAGATACCTGTCCTTGGGTGGCTCTTCAAGAGGAAGGCGGCGGTCACGAGCTCGGAGGAGCAGCTTATTTTTATAACTCCGAGGATTGTAAAATAACCGGAGGGCTGCCGGAGATTGAGAATGCTTATGCGCGGCAGGTCAGGTCAGGCCTGAGCGGGCTCACCGGATACTGCATTCATTTACTAATCTGATCCCGGTATAATAGCAGCAGAGCTCGTTGCCGAGATCGTTTATAAAGGAACGCTCGTTGCCGTCCTGGAAGAGTATTTTTACGAAACAAAAGCCCCCCGGCAGATCGGAGTGTTTTTCTTCTACCACCTCACCAACACCCCATGTAAAGTAGTTCATGTGCTTGACCTTGTCTCCGGGCTTTAAATACAATCTTCTCATACAATATTATAACTACCGCCGCGGAGCTTTTGTAAACAGGGGTGGGGCGCCATGAGGCCGGCTATTATGCTACCTTATATAAGTCCCGTACAAGGAATATACGAAATGTCCGGTTATCGTCAGCCCATCGTCTTCCCAACTCGTGGGAAGAGGCCAAAAGGGGTTGGCATCCTTGAGGGCCCTTATCGCAGCATCATCAAGACCTTTGTGCCCCGATGTGCGGACCAGCTCGACTGCTCCGAGTTTTCCGTCTTTCTTGATCGTGAACTTTATGTAGAGGTCTCCGTATAGCCCCCTTCCGGAAGCTTCCGGTGGATATTTCCATATACCTTCTATTTTCTCTTTTAGTCTCTGCATGTAGCCGAAGTATTTGTAATCACTTGTGTCGAACGTAAGGGTGTTGTTGGACTTTGTCTCCTCACGCTCTCTTTTCCGGGCAAGCTGTCCAATCACGTCTTTGTCGAAGAGTTTTTCTTTCAGTGTTCCCGGCGATTGGGTTTTAGGCCCGGTTGATGATGACGGGGATTTCTTAAAATTGTCCCCGCCTTCATTCCCGTATTTAAGCATTCCCTGTTGCCCGATCACAGAGGAGGACATTTCCTCTTTTTGAGGTGAGCCCGGATGATTTTGTGAGAGCGCCCCTGAAGGCTTGCCGGCTAAAATTTCTTCCCGCGGCCTGGCGGCGTTTTTACCTTGTGCCGGAGCTGACGTGCGCGGGGCAGGAACTGCTGAAAAATCTCTTGGAGGCGGCAGGTCCCTGGGTAGCCGGGGCATCCGCGATGCTTTCTGTTCCTGATATCTCTGACGCGGCGCTGGAGGTGCGGGAGGCATGGGTCTTCTCTGCTCTTTCGATTCCCCGGGCGAGATTATACGAACGGAAAAAGATTCCGGTATTTTGATTTTCTTTTCGGTAATGACCACAAGAGCAAGTGCCAGCAGCATTATGTGGAGGACAAGGGAGTAGATTAAGTACTTTCGCATTATTTATTTTACCACAGCGTTCATTCCGGTGAGAGCGTAACGAACGAATTGCGCGCGCCGCGAGGACGAAGTGAAGGATGTTCTTTCATGTGCGAACATGCGGGGAGTTAAAAAAATTAAAGAAAAAATCAAAAATACCGAAAGAATTAATATGTGTGCATAATCGCGCCGAATTCTCTCTTGAACTTTCCGGGCTTTCGGTGTAATATGTATAACAAAAAAAAACTAGGAGGACAAGATGGCAAAGGCAGCAGCGAAGAAACCGGCGGCAAAGAAAAAGACGGCGGCTAAGAAGACGGCGGCTAAAAAGGAGACGGCAGCGAAGAAACCGGCGGCAAAAAAGACTGCGGCTAAAAAGCCTGCTGCAAAAAAAGCGGCGGCTAAGAAGCCCGCGAAGAAAACCGCCGCCAAAAAATAAAACGAACCGGTTTTAATTTTTTGACGGCGTTAATCTGAACATTCAAGCAGATTAACTAAAAAGCAGAAGGTTTTACTTCTTGCCTAAAGGCTTCTACAGATGGTATTTTAAAAGGTGAAGCTTTCTCTTTTTCAAAAACCGAGCCGTTATATCAATGGTGAGTACAATTCGATCAGTCATAGAATAGGCACTCCCAAAAATTTTCCGCGAAAAAATTTTTGGGAGTGCGGGGCGGTCAGGTTTGCATTATCCTTCCCCGACATATACGAAGTCGGAATGTCCCACCTGGGACTCAGGATACTCTACGACATAATCAACAGTCTTCCATACGCTTCAGCCGAACGTTTTTTTTCACCATGGGTCGATCTCGAAGAGTATATGAAGAGAAGCGGCCTCCTCCTTTCATCTCTGGAATCACATACCCCGCTCAAGGAATTCGACATCGCGGGCTTCAGCTTGCAGTATGAGCTCTCATATACCACGGTGCTGAACATGCTCCACCTCGGCGGCATTCCCCTCCGCTCTGAAGAGAGACTCGGGTCAAAAGAGCGTTTACCCCTTGTGATTGCAGGGGGCCCATGCACAGTCAATCCTGCGCCGATGTCCCCCTTTATCGATGCCTTCCTGGTCGGCGATGGCGAGGAGGCAATCGTTGAGCTTACCGATACGGTGAGGCAATGGAAGATGTCCGGAGGCGGCGGACGGGAGACCGTGCTTCGGGAAATAGCGAAGTTGCACGGCTTTTACGTTCCCTCCATTCACCAACCCGGATCTGCTGTAAAGAGGCGGTTCATTGCCGACCTTGAGCATGCCCCATACCCCCTGATGCCTGTTGTCCCCTATACATCGATTGTGCATGACAGGGTGAATGTTGAGGTCTCAAGGGGCTGCCCCATGGGGTGCAGGTTTTGTCAGGCAGGCATGATTTACAGGCCCCTGAGGGAGAGGTCTCCCGGGAGAGTTCTGGAGATCGCCGGAGAGTCCCTGAAGAACACGGGCTATGATGAGGTGTCCTTTACGTCTTTGAGCGCAGGCGACTATACGCATCTTCTCCACACCGTGAGGGAGTTCAACAAAAGATTCGGGGATTCTAAAATTGCCCTGTCGCTGCCCTCCCTGAGGGTCGGCGCCGTTAACCGGGACGTTTTGAAAGAGATCCGGACCATCAGGAAAACGGGGTTTACCATGGCGCCCGAGGCCGCAACGGAGAGGCTGAGGAGCGTGATCAACAAGGATTTCAGGGATGAAGATTATGAAAGGGCATTACATGCGCTGTTCGAGGAGGGTTGGATCAATCTCAAACTCTACTTCATGATAGGACTCCCTACGGAACGGGACGAGGATATAGAGGCGATCAAAGAAATGGCCCTCAAGGCGTTGCGGATCGCTAAAAAAAATACGGGCAGGTTTGTAAATATAGGGATTACCATATCTCCTTTTGTTCCAAAGTCTCATACCCCTTTTCAATGGTACGGGCAGATAGGGCTCGATGAGATAAGAAGAAAACTGGGATTCCTGAGGGAGGTCCTCGGCAGCAAAAAAATCAAGTACAAGGGACATAACGAAGAGATGAGCATGCTCGAGGCCGTATTTGCCCGGGGTGACGGGAGCCTGGCAGACCTTATCGAAAAGGCGTGGGAATCGGGATGCCGGCTGGACGGCTGGACGGAATTCTTCGATTTTAAGAAATGGGTCCATGCGATGGATAAGACCGGGCTGGACGGCTCCTCTTATGCTCAGCGGTGCTTTGAAAAGGATGAAAGATTGCCGTGGGAAGATATAAACATCGGGGTAAGGAACGAGTTCCTCTACAGCGAGTATGAGCGGGCAACTTCAGAGAACAGGACACCGGAATGCAGAAAGTCCTGCACGGCCTGCGGCTTGAACTGCAATAAAGACAGTAACATTAACGGCAGTGACGAATTGCGAGTAACGAGTAACGAGTTAAAGAATAAAAAAGATACAGAAAACTCGTTGCTTAATAAAATTACTCGTCACTCGTTACCGCCTTCAAGCCCGTCACTGGCCAAGCTACGCGTCAGGGTTAAATTCTCGAAAACAGGTATGTTAAAGTATCTCTCCCATCTCGAGCTTGTTGCAACCCTTATTAAAGGGTTGAGACGGGCAGAGGTGCCCTTCGATTATTCGAAAGGTTTTCACCCGGCGCCGAAGATTTCATTCGGCCCCCCCCTCAGTGTCGGCGTGGCCGGTGAAAAAGAGTATTTTGATATGGAGGTTTTCACCCCTTTTGATATAGAATCTTATGGCAAGGAATTGCATAATACTATGCCTGAGGGGATCAGGATACATACAATGGCTGTCGTACCTGTTAATGAGCCGGCCCTCAGCAGTTTCATAAAGAGGTACGAATACAGGCTCCTGATCGGCAATGCGCAGCCGGCGGTTTCAGAAAAAATAGCGGCCGCGGGAAGGACGCTGTCGTCCGGCGGCGGGATTATCGTTCAGAGGGAAGAGAAAAATGTGGATATCGCACCGTGTATCGAAAAGTTCGGTATACTTGAGAGTACACAGGCCGGCGGCGACAGCCTCGCTCTTGGTGCGACCCTTAAAGATCATGATACTATTAAGGTAAGGATAGGCGAAATAGCCGAGGCGCTGTGCGGAATAAAAATGGCGGAACTGGATATCACGAGGACGGCCGTCTATGGCTGGAAGGACGGGTGGAAAGAGCCTTTATGAGAGCGGGAAATGCAAAAGCGGGATTGCTTGATCCCGCGCATTGCACCGGGCAATTTCTATTTTCCGGTGGGACAGCGCGATTGATATGACAGGTGAACTGGTAATCAATGTAACAAGGGAAGAAAGCAGGGTTGCCCTCCTCGAAGGCGGTCAGGTAGTCGAGCTGTATATAGAGAGGAGGAGGGACACGAGCCTTGTCGGCAATATTTACAAGGGGCGGGTACTGAAGATACTGCCCGGCATGCAGTCGTCCTTTATCGATATCGGTCTTGAAAAGGCGGCCTTCCTTTATGTGGCCGACATAATGACGGACATGGAGGATTATTACACCGCCTTTCTCTACAACGGGATGGAAGAGCCCGAATTGTATACGAGAGCGGAGCACGTGGAGGAAGCGCTCTCGATAGAGGAGCTGATACAGGAGGGCCAGGAACTCCTCGTACAGGTATCGAAAGACCCGATCGGCACGAAAGGAGCGCGTGTAACCTCGTATATCACCCTTCCCGGCAGGTATGTGGTGCTTATGCCCAATGTAGAGCATGTGGGAATCTCGCGCAGAATAGAGAATGAGGAAATACGCGCGAACCTGAAAGCCATTGCCGCTGAAATCCGCCCCAAAGGTTTCGGTTTGATAATGAGGACGGCATGTGAAGACGCTACGCCTGAGGAAATAAAACGCGATCTCGAATTCCTGCTGCTGCTCTGGGATAACATACAAAGAAAGAAAGATAAGGTATCGGCCCCATCGCTCCTCTACAGTGATCTCGACCTGGTGTTCAGGAGCGTGAGGGACTTCATGAGCCATGATGTGGAAAGGCTTGTAATCGATTCGCCGGAAGAATACGAAAGATTGAAGGAGTTCGCCGGGACCTATTTCCCGAGACTTATAGACAGGATCGAGCTGTATGAAGGCCGGGAGCCGATGTTCGATGCTTTCGGGATAGAGCTCGACATATCGAGGGCGCTGGGGAGGCGCGTATGGCTCAAATCCGGCGGCTATATAGTCATCGACCAGACGGAAGCCATGACCGTTATCGACGTGAACACGGGAAAATTTGTAGGCAAGGAGAACCTCGAAGATACAATCCTGAAGACGAACCTCGAGGCTGTGAAGGAAATAGCTTACCAGGTAAGGCTCAGGAACCTCGGCGGAATCATTATTACGGATTTTATCGATATGGAAAAGATCGAAAACAGGGAGAAGGTCTTCAAGGCCTTCGTAGAGGCCATGAAAAGGGACAGGGCGAAAAGCACCATCTACAATATCTCCGAGCTCGGTATCATACAAATGACGAGGAAGCGCGTGAGGGAGAGCCTCGGGCGTGTATTATGCGAGCAGTGCCCCTATTGCGAGGGCAGGGGCTTCATCAAATCGGCAAGGACGGTTGCATACGAGATATTCAGGAAGCTGAAAAAGATGAATCTCGGCGGAGGGTCCATGGTCATGATAAAAGCGAACTCCGCTGTTGCCGAACTCCTGTCTGAAGAGGAAAGGCAGGGGCTTGAGGATATAGAGGGCGCCTATGGTATCCAGCTTATAGTCAAGGAGGATATAAAGCTCCACCAGGAAAACTATGAGATCACCGTCTTGTAGAAAGGATGAAGGTTGAGAAACCAGGAATGAAGAATTTACTCCCTCTTCATCCTTCATAATTCATCCTTCAACCTTACCGTTATGACGACTGCAAAGTTTGAAAAACTTTTATCCATCCTGAAAGAAATGCAATCCGTTGTCCTTGCCTTTTCCGGCGGTGTCGACAGCACGTTTCTCCTGAAGGCCGTCAGGGAATCAGGTATCCGCCACCTTGCCGTTACCGCATTTTCAGAGACCATGCCCGGGAGCGAGTTGAAATGTGCCGAGGAGACGGCGCGGCTCATGGGCGTACACCACAGGATAATCAGGACCGGGGAACTGGACAATCCGGAGTTCTCCAGAAATCCCAGGAACAGGTGCTTTTACTGCAAAGACGAGCTTTTCTCCAAACTTTCCGATATAGCCGCCGCTGAGGGATATAAATGCGTAATCGACGGCAGCAATAATGATGACCTTGCAGATTGGAGGCCCGGACGGCAGGCAGCCGTAAAGCACGGGGTAAGGAGCCCCCTTATGGAAGCGGCGTTATCGAAGGATGAGATCAGGGAAATATCGAAGGCTATGGGCTTGCCTACGTGGTCCAAGCCGGCATCGCCGTGCCTGTCTTCAAGGCTGCCCTATGGAACCGAGATTACACGGGATGCCCTGAAAAGGATAGAGCTGTCGGAGGAGTTTTTGAAGAGCCTCGGTTTCGGAAACCTGAGGGTCAGAAGTCACGATGATATGGCAAGAATAGAAGTAACGGATAAAGAGCTCTCCAGGTTTTTTGATAAAGGCATCAGGGAATCTGTGGTAACGCGGCTCAGAGAGTTCGGCTTTAAATACATTGTTGTCGATCTCGAAGGATTCAGAAGTGGAAGGCTTAATGAATAAAGACGGTAACAAGTCACAAGTAACTCTAAAGACAGTAACGAGTTATCAGTAACGAGTTGAACGACGGAAAGACCGAAGACGCGTTACGCGTTACGCATCACGAGTCACGAGATAAAGGGGACTCTTCACTTGTCACTCGTTACTCGTCACTTTCCTATTGCGTCCGGTGCGGCGCCTGCAAAGAGCTTTGCCCTACGTATATTGAGGATTCAACCGAGGGGATGGGCGCCCGGGGCAGGCTTATGCTCTTGAGAGGGCTTGCCGGAGGTGATATCGAGCCGTCAAAGGCCCTGGATGAAAGGATATTCAGTTGTATGCTCTGCGGAGCATGCAACAGTATCTGTCCCCTGGGAATAAACATAACCGGTGCGATTTACAAATACAGGAGGGATCTCAGGGCACCCAACAATAAAAGGACATTTATCAGCCTTTGGGTGAAATTTGCCCTCAAAAGGGCCACTACGGGTTTCAGGATCCTGAAATTTATCGAAGGTGTAGGAGAAGTATTCCCGGTTTACAGGCTCAAGCCCTTCAAAATATTAAGGGAGATAGGCATCGGCTCCCTCGATGCGCCCCTGAGGGACAGCGCATCTATTTTCAAGGTGTCCAGACCAAAAGGAAGGATTGCGGTATTCGCGGGATGCACGGCCAATTTTCTTTACCCCGGTATCGGGAGGTCATTGATACGCAGCCTGAATGCCATGAGCTATGAAGTCATCCTCCCTAAAGGAGAGGCATGCTGCGGGGCCCCGCTTATGGGATTGGGGCTCGAAGATGCCGCGGTCCGGTTGGCGGAGAAGAATATGAAAACCTTCAAGAAGATGAAAGTAGAGGCGGTAATAAGTCTTTGCCCTACCTGCGTGCACTTCATCAGGAATGAATATAAAGGGCTTGTAGGAGACAGCATAGAGAATGCAATGGAAGTATCGCAATTTTTTAGTGACAAGTTGTCGGCAATAGGTAACCTTAAGGACAGTCACTCGTTACCGCTTTCAGGCTCATCACTCAAGGTTGTTTATCACGACCCGTGCCACTCTCTCTACAGTCTGAATGTGAGCGCCGAGCCACGACAGATACTGAGATCCATGGGGCTGGACCTGGTGGAAGCCGAAAGGGGCTGCTGTGGATTTGGAGGCACTTTTAGGTTATTATATCAGGACCTCTCGGAGAGCATTCTCAAAAAAAGGGTCGAAGGATACAGGAAAGCGGATATGATAGTTACCTCCTGCCCGAACTGCATGGTCCAGTTGAGGAGCAGAGTAAAAGACAGGCAGGTAAAGCATATCGTCGAGCTGATCGAGGAAGCGGTGCAAGGAGACAGAGATGAAAAAGAAATATGACGAAAAGTTTGAGATTGTCATCCCGCAGGGCGCCCATGAGGACGACAAGCCCAAAAAGATGAAGCTTATCAAGAGAACCGAGTGCGTCAGGTGCGGCGCCTGCTGCACCAAAGGCACCCCTTCGCTGCTCAAAGGGGACCTGCCGCTTTTCACGTCGGGGGCTCTATCTTATGGCGATGCCTATACCATCAGGGAAGGGGAGCGGATAAGGTCCGGCGCAGATGACGAGATATACGAATCATTCATTGAGCTTATAAAGATCAGGACCGGAGAGGGGACATCCGAATGCATCTTTTACCGCGGAGAAGAGGGGTGCGCCCTGTACGAAAGCAGGCCGGCCCAATGCAGGGAATACGAATGCTGGCCATCGTCTTCCCGGGAGACCTCCGGGCATGCGGCGGAAGGCGCTCCGTACGATGTCTTCGAGGGACTGGAGAAAGAGGGCCTGACCAGAAGCGATATCTTTCATTCCGTTGACGTGCTCCTGGAGATAATAAAAAAACACGAGGAGAAATGTTCCTACAGGGGGCTTTCCGATGCTTTCGAAAAGCTCGCAGGGGGCAATGAGAGCGCCGTCGAAGAGATAATGGACATGCTTCAGTATGATACCTATGCCCGCCCGTTCCTTGAAGAGAGATTTAAGATACCCGGCGGCGCCATGGACCTTATACTGGGCAGGCCCCTTACAAGCACCGTAAACGAATTCGGGTTTAAAGTTGCACGACGGGGCGATGAATACATTCTGTTACCGATAAAGGAAAAGGAGGAAGCATGAAGTTCTTTATTGACACGGCAAATGTTGATGAAATCAGGAAGGCCTGGGAGCTCGGCGTTATAGACGGCGTGACCACGAACCCGACGTTAATCTCAAAGGAAAAGAAGGAGCCAGTGGCCCTTCTCAAGGAGATCTGCAGCATAGTTGACGGCCCGATCAGCGCGGAGGTGATAGGGTTAAAAGCGGATGAAATGGTGAAGGAGGCAGAGGAGCTTGCAAAGATCCATGAGAATATCGTCATTAAAATACCCATGACAGAGGACGGCCTGAGAGCCGTCAAAAGGCTTTCAACGGCGGGCATCAAAACGAATGTCACCCTTATTTTTTCAACGAGTCAGGCGCTGCTTGCCGCAAAGGCGGGCGCCACCTATGTCAGCCCGTTTGTCGGGAGGCTCGATGACATCGGCCACGTTGGAATGGATATCGTCAGGGATATTCAGAACGTTTATGAGAACTACATGTTCGACACCGGGGTTATCGTTGCGAGCATAAGGAACCCCCTCCATGTTGTCGATGCCGCAAAGATCGGTGCCGATATCGCCACAATACCCTACAGCGTGATCGCGCAGCTCATCAAACATCCCCTGACGGATATAGGGATAGAAAAGTTCTTGAAAGATTGGGAGAAGGTAAAAGGCAAATGAGTGAAGAGTGGGTCGAGGTGTTCCTTACTTTTGACCCCCTTGAGGCGGAGATGATAAAGGACCTCCTCGAAAGCGGCGATATCCCTGTGGTCCTGAGGTCGTCAAAGGTCAGCCCTTATCCTGTCAATATCGGTAAAATGGGCGAAATCAAAATACTGGTAAGGGAATCCGATAAAGCGACAGCGGAAAAGGTTATCAAGGGGGAGGGCAATGCGGAGCAGGATACCGGCCCGCAAAATTAGGAGACAAAACAGTTATTGTTTCGGCGTAATACGGTATATCCTGTCAGAGCCCGGTTTTGGAATTCCCCTGCCGTCCCTGGTGTTTGTAAAAAAATATAATGCGCCCTCGGGGCCGGGATTATTGCCGGTACTTTAGGTTAAAATTAGTGTGCGGTGTGCTTTCCCGTATTGCCCGACAGGGCAATATGCAACCTCAAACTTACCGGATATTCTATGTGCGGAAAGACGTTCATACATCATGACGGAGCGCTCGGGGATCTGCTCCTTTCCCTTCCGGCCGTTGAGTTGATAAGAAGCAGTTCCGGTCATATTCATATGGCGGGGAGGGCCGATGTCGCAGGCCTGCTCGGGAAGGCCGGATATATTCATGGTGCGTCACCTGCCGACAGCTCTCTGTTCCTGTCCCTTTATACCCTGGCTCCTGATGAGAGGATCACGAAATTCCTTGCCGGATTCGACAGGGCATTTATCTTTACCGGCAAAAGCGATTCGGTGCTTGCCGGAAATATAGGGAAGATAATACCTGATACACAGATTGTCCTTACCATCCCCCCCGAAGGGGTCAGAATGCATGTCTCTGAATTCCGTCTGAGGCAATTGGCGGATGGCCGGGGCGATGCTCAGCCGGTTGATCGCCAGGCCGGGCCGCTCCTGGAAATTCCGAGCCTCTACAAAGAAAAGGCAAAACAGCTTCTCTCCGAGAGGGGGTACCGTAGCGCCGGAATGCCTCTCGTTGCTCTCCATACGGGCAGCGGCGGGAAAAGGAAGTGCTGGCCCCTCGAAAACTTCTTTGAGCTTACGGAGAGGTTCGCGCAGAAATTCAATCCGTTCTTTATCATCATTTCAGGACCTGCTGAGGAGCGCGCGATGAGAGGGAAAATAGATGAATTCGTGAACAGGCGTAAAGGAATCGTACATATCCATAATGAGGAACTGATAGCGGTTGCCGCGTTTTTAAGCATAGGCAGTCTTTACATAGGAAATGATTCGGGCATTACACATCTGGCATCAGCGGTGAATGAAAAGGTTGCAGCTATTTTCGGCCCGACTGATCCGCTCCTCTGGAAACCCTCAGGCCGAAGAGTAAGCGTCGTTTCCCCCGATACCGGGTGCGCGCCCTGTGAATCGGGAATCACGGGAAGTTTTTCAGGAAGCTTTCCGGCGTGCGGGCGGAGATGCCTCCCGGATATTTCCGTGGAAAGGGTCTATGAGAGATCGGCGTACCTTATGCAGCCGGAATAAGGAATGATATAACTGCCCGGCATGGAAGTATATTTGTTTGCCGGAAAATTTACTCCGGCCGTATTTTTACACCGGGCAAACGATTATTAAAGATTACAGGAAAACAGCCGAGAAAATAACTAAAACAAGGCGCTGAAGCGGAGTGGAAGCACAATGGCTGAAGAGATGATCAAGAAGACCGACCCCGTCGATATCAAATCCGAGGGGAGGAATTTCAAGAGATTCGCGGAAAAAGGTGATATCGTGTTGAAATTCCACACCCATGTTGTCGGCGGAAAGCTTATCAATATAAGTACGGGCGGAATTCTGGGCGTATTCGACAGCAGCGGTCCCCTTCCTGAGATGTCCCGGAATGTTGTGATCGGGTTGGAGATAGACGGCAAAGGCAAGACCTTCGAGATAGAGGGAACTGTTATCAGGGTGCAGCCGGCAAGTATTGCCGTCAGTCAGGAGAACATCGAGATTGCCGTCAAGTTTATCGATCCGACCCCTGAAAAAAAACATGAGCTCAGGAATATCGTCCATTCGCTTATGAGGAAAACGAGGGGTATCTCCTATCGCAGATAACCTATACCGGCGATTCCTTTTCTGGAAGGCCCGTGGATCGTACTTTAAATCAACCCCGCCGTGCTGCGAGAGGGAAGCACATTGAATAATTGCGTTTACATCAAGTCTCTTAATAAGCATAGGTGCTGTATTACATCTGTGCATTATACATAAAAGATAAAAGCGTTACATGGCACGGAGCTGTGCCGCTACACGTATGGGACATGTCACATCCAACATTCCCGGGATATCAATATTTGCCTTATCCAGGCCCCCTCAGCGTCAGGTGAGAGCGTTTTTAGAAAAGAGGGATAAATTACAAAACAGTACGGATTCCTTTGTTCATGCGTTTTTCGTCAGTTCGCCGGGATTGGCATACAAGTTGCTACAGTCTACAAAAAATTTAAAAGGGAGGAGGTATTTATGAGGAGATTAGCGCGTTCACTTGCAATATGGTTGATCGCATTGGTTATAGCCGTAACGCCAATGTTATTGCAAAAGGTATTCGCTGCTGATGCAAGTAACGGGTCTGCAGGCAGCAACGATATGCAAAACAGTACCACAAGAGGCGAAGCATCAGGTAGTGTAGACAGCGGGGCTGCGGGAACAGTAGATAGTACCAGGGGCAATAATCTTACCGGCGAGTCCCCGGGAAGCAGCGGTTCGACTTACAGCACCCCGTGGCAAAAGGAGCCGAGCAATGCAACGACGCCTGAAGCTGCACGGGGGGGCGACAGCTCCTCCACAGGCGGAACGACCGACATGGGCGCCTCAGGAGACGGCAGCACAGGGAGCAGTTCAAACTATTAGCACCGGAATCCCCACCAGAACGAAAAACCAAGGAGGGAATATAATGAGAGAGTTCAGGCTTTTCTTTGCAGTAGCGATGATCGCATTGGCTGTAGCGTTGGCGCCGGCACTGTCACAAATGGCTTATTCGGCTGATTACGGGTCTTCAGGAAACAGTTCCTCAAGAGGCGGGGATATGAAAGGCGATTCCTCCGGAGCAGCCGGCTCCCCTGAAAGCGGGACTACAAGGGGTGGAGACAACATACACCAAGGGGGTAAAGAAAAAGGAACTGTTGAACCGGGCGAAACCACGCGCGGCGAATCCACTGAAGAGAAATCCATGAGAGGCGCCACAGGCGCGACCGAGGAAAAGACAACAGCGACCAAAACAGAGAAGAAGAAGAAAAAAAAGAAACATAAGAAGAGAAAACCCGCTGAGGAGGGTGGAACCTCGGGAACCACAAGTGGTACGACGAGAGGCGGCACGAGTGGAACAACCGGCGGCGGGACTTCCGGGACGACAAACGGCAGTTCTACACGGGGCAGTGATATGGGGAACAGTTCCTCTTCAGGAAACAGTAAATAACACGAAAGGGGACAGTCCCCAGCGCAGAGTAACAAGTGTGAGGCGGAGAGGGATATGCGTAAGCACGATCCCTCTCCGTCATGTTCGGGTTTACATGTGCCGCCATTGTCTTTACTTTTCCCATTTCAGGGGTTCTCCGTTCATGACAGTGGTCTTCGTATCTTTTCCAGAGCGGATATGACCTCCCTGCGGTCGAGGGGAAAGTCTTCGGCGGCATATACTTTCAGTGCCTCGTTATACGCGTGCTCCGCTTTTGTCAGGTATTCTTCTTTATTCCCGAATTTTGCAAGGTTCCTGTATGCATTCCCGAGGTTGAATTGCAGTGAGGCATAGTCGGCTGGATGCTCCTGGAGCGTCCTGATTGTGAGCGCTTCCGAATAAGCCTGTATCACCTTGTGCAGGGTTTCGGGTTCCGCATCGGCCTCGAAGAGCGCTGCGTGTATACTCCCGAGCTTCTCCTGCACTGAAGCGTACTCGGCCGGACAGGCTTCATTCGTATAAACCCTCAGGGCTTCCCCATACGATTGAACCGCCTTGAGCAGATTATCATTGCTTTCGCGTATATGTGCGAGGGACCTGTAGGCGCTTCCGAGCCTGCCCTGTATTTCAGCGAAGTCCAAAGGATATCTGTCGATAGTATATAATTTTAACGCCTTGCTGTATGCGCTGGTGGCATTAACCAGGCTCTCCGGCCCGGGGTCGACCTCTGCGAGAGCTTTATAGGAATCTCCGATGCCTTTCTGAGCCATTGCCGCTTCAGCCGGAAATTTGTCGGCAAGATATATTTTGAGCGCTTCAAGAAAGGCCTCGATCGCCTTTGAGAGGTTGCCTTCCTGGTTGCCGAATTCCGTGGCGGCTTTGTAGAGAAACCCCAGGTTCACCTGCGCTGCCGCGTAGTTTGCAGGGTACGCGTCGATGGTATATATCCTGAGGGCATCATTAAATGCATGCAGCGCCTTTAAAAGATTATCTTCACGGCTGCGGAATTCGGAGAGGGCTTTGTACGCGTGGCCGAGATTGTTCTGTGTCACCGCGTAGTTTGCGGGGTACTTCTCAAAAGTATATATTCTGAGCGCTTCGTTGAACGCATTTATTGCCCTGGCGAGGGAATCCTCCTTCTCATACAATTCGGAGAGCTTCATACACGCATCGCCGAGATTGTACTGCGTCAGCGCATAGTTGTCGGGAGACCTCACCGCATCGACAAACTGCAGTGCCTCCCTGTATGCCTGGATCGCCTTTGAAAGATTACCGGACCTGTCCCTCGATAAGGAAAGATTATAGTAGCATCTCCCTTCGCTGCTTTTGATATGCGCGTAAATTTCAGGATCTTTTCCTTTCGGCACATTTGCCAGCAGATCGTTGAATATCGCCAGCGCATCCATGGTCATGTTTTCACGCAGCAGCATGTCGGCGGTTTCTATGCGGCTCAGGATCTTGCTCTTGTATATTTTTTGCTTTCTGTAATCCGAGAAATAATAGAGTACACTCATGACGATGCTTGCCAGAACGGCTCCGAGGACCCCGCCCAGGAGCCCCCAAAAACATCTATACATATCGAGTGCCATGACAGTTCGACTCATCCATTATGTCTACTATGATCTCAAACGAGAACGGGTTTCCCGGTCTCTTAATCCGGCTGTGCCGGTGTGTGTATACTAACAGTTTGTTGCCGTATCTTCAACCAGGGACAGGCTCTCTCACAGGCGGCTGTGCCTTCAATTTCCTCTCCTGACCGGTCTTTTTCAGGAATACCGGTTTTGAAGCATCTTTCACGAATAATTCCTTTTCCCGTTTATCCGGACTGAGAAGGTATATATTTCCCTCCAGAGCAAAAATAATATTGTTATTTGTTGTCCAGTGGAAGTCTGTTCCCTTCATCCTATAAACATCCCTGGGATTCCGGAGCTCTATTACCACTGCGTCCAGCGGAGACCACAGCCCGATATACGTATCATCCAGGGACCAGGACACTGCCGCACTGCCCCCCTCCTCCTTTGTATAGATCTTTTTTAATGTGCCCTCCTCAGTAGTGTCCGGTAAATATTTATAAAAAGAAGGTCTGCTCTTTATACTTGTTGGTAATAGAAGTCGCAAAACCCTATATCAGCAAGGAGGACCAGACCATGAACAGAGTATACACGATCTTCTCGGAGATATTGAAGCTTTGTCCGAGATATCAATTTGACAAGGCAGTGAAGCAGTACCATGGAGACCGATACGTGAAGACATTTACGAGCTGGCAGC
>JAMCVZ010000072.1 GCA_023476565.1 Nitrospirota bacterium | reverse complement strand
GTTATGTGATTTAGATGACAGAGGAAATGTTATAGAAGAGTACTGCTTTTATGAAATGATCTCCAAAGAAACCGCTCGCCCCCAATTCGGTGCTCCCATTTTCGGTGCTTTTTCTCTCCCGCCTACAATCTGCAAGAAATGTCTTTGTGCATCCTGCTTCAGGAGACCACGGTCAATGTCTAGGGAATGCAATTTATGGGTATTTGAAGGCCCACGGGAAATGGCAACGAAATAATTTTTTTAACTCTTATTTGGGAGGAGAGGAAATTATTTCCCTCGCTACTATAGAAACTCTCACTAAAGAATATCCCTTCTTGTATGTCAAAAAACAGGGAAATATCCCCAATGGTGTGGCGGAGCTATTGGCAAGGAATGAGATTGTTGCATGGTTTCAGGGACGTAGCGAGTATGGCCCAAGGGCTCTGGGCAACAGAAGTATATTAGCAAATCCAACCAATGCTTTTGTGAGAGAAAAGTTAAACGTCATAAAGGGAAGAGAAAATTTTATGCCGTTCGCTCCTTCTGTACTGTACGAAAGAGCCAGTGATTTTTTTGAAACGTCATTTGAGTCTCCATATATGGCAGCGGCATTCAAAGTTGCTAAAAGCAAGTCACATCTTATTCCCGCAGTAATTCATTCTGACGGAACTTCCAGAGTTCAAATGATTAGGAAAGAACATAATGAGAAGTTTTATAATGTGATAAGTTGTTTTGACAAATTATCGTCAGTACCCTTGGTTCTTAATACTTCATTTAATGGCCCTAATGAACCAATTGTAGAAACCCTAAAAGACGCTATAGATACCTTTGTTTATTTGAAGCTTGATTATCTTGCTGTTGGCGACTTTCTAATAGAAAAAAAGGAAAAAGCAATGGACGCTTATACAATTAGCCAGTTGAATGCAGATTGTTACGAAATGCCTATCGACCGTAAGAGTTTCCCAGAGCTGAAAACATTCTTATACAAAAAGTATCCTTTTACTGAATTGATTCCTCGGGACAGATTCCAACTGTATTCTGATTTTGTTAAGTGGCTCCAACAAGGAAGGAAGACTACCACTATTAGATTCAAGCCTGGTGGAATTGACGTCCCATTGCAACAAGTCATGCCATTATGGGCTACCGATTCTTTCAAGCCTGATGCTTCGGAGATTAAAATTGGTAAAGTCGCTATAACTCATTTCACTGTTAAGAGGTTCTGCAACCTCAACAACAATGATGCCCGTAGAGACGGTTTTAAAAACTTAGCTGAATTGACTTCGGTGCTACGAGAAATATACCAGGGAGTGTGTGATAGCGATTTTGTCTCGATCTACACCTTAGAGCTACTTGATAGCAAAGATGCTTAAAGTTTGGTGATGTTGTGTTTCTCGTAGTAGCGTTTTATCCAGTGATTCTAACCTCGACCCTGATGGAATCGTGGAACAGGTGCTCGACATCAGCAACTCATACTCGACTTTCACCAAAAATGCATTTTTGTTTTTTTCATTCCGGATCAAAATGTGGATTCCAACTTTCTTGAATTATAGTACCCTATTTCGAAACAACTAAGGCTGGACGAGGCTCTGGAAAGAATGCTTTTTTATTCTTGAAGTTTTGTAGCTGGTTAGCTGTTTTTGTCTTAAAAAAATACAGTAGATTATTGGTATGTCCAGTAAAAGACTCGTAGTTCAATCGGGATAAATTTTTGAACATCGTCATTGATTAGTTTGCCTGCCAAGAATTTTGACAAATTCCATGCAAGGGACATGAGACTATCTGGCAGGTCAGCCCGGTAATCTTTTAAGTAACTCAAAAAATTATCAGCATTATTCTTGAAAAATCCTTTGCTGTGACAAATAATGGCCGCTGTAGTTTCTGCGGCTATCTCAATAAAATTTTTATAGTAGCGACCAGTGCGTGGCACTATACTATCATCAAAAAAAGAAGAGGAGGGTTTAATTTTTAAACCGCTGTATCCTCATTCCGCTGACAGTTAAAATCTCTGCCGGAATAAACTGAATGCATGGAAACAAGCCATGCACAAAAATCCGCTGGAATGGCGGATTACTTGACTTTTCTGGAATGGGTCAACTATTTTCTGGTCCTCGGAGAGTCAGCAATGAAAGGTGTAATCCGCCCTATAAGTCGCCAGAAAAAGTGTTTGGCATATAATGCCTCATATGTCCGGCAGGATAAAATGGGCTTTGTCTGTCCGAATGACCCTAATCATAAACAGCCTAACCGTTTTCAGATTGAAATTTATAATAGTGAAAAGAAAAGGACAGATTATGTCTGCTCAGACAAACAAGGGTTGCCTCTTGATAGTTATGAGCGAGCCTTAAATCTGTTGGCGATAATCAATGTAGAGATGGAGCAGCATACTTTTGATGTCAGCAATTATGTCAAATCAGAGCTATCAAAATATTATGTCGGTAATCTATTGGACAGATTCACTGCTGTCCAAGATAATCTGAATTCATCGTACCCGACCCCGTAAAACAGCGGTTTTAGATGGGTAAATCCCCTTTCCCTCAACCCAGGTTGCCCTTTCATTTTTCTCCAAGCTCATTATGCTGTCCAATTACGAAAAGCTCAATGCAATTTGCTCTGTGTCACCAATCATAGGCGACATCTCATAAGGAGCATCTATCCACTGCCATAAAGTGATAACGGTTCTAATTATTGCTTCCAGCGAGATGAGAGTAAGATGGGGTCAGGCTGGTTTAACAAAGTCAAGCCCCTTACCTGCCGGTTTACAGCTTTCAGTGCTACTACGCCAGTTCCCCCTCGTCAAACCGTACGTTCAGTTTTCCCGAATACGGCTTTCCAATCATCTTCTTCCTTCGGCTTTCGCAGTTTGTTTATACGGCGCACTTGTCGGTATCTTATAAAGTCCGAGGTTGTCATAAAGATGGTGATAAGGGTAGACCATAAATCCACGTCCCCTTTTCCCATGTTTATTCCTCAGATATATCTGAACCCTCTCTTCCAAGTATCTCTCCAGCTTTGACATGTCGCTGCTACAGTGTCCATAGCGAAAATATCCGACCCAGCCTCTTACCACATCATTGAGTCTTCGGATAGCTGTATCCGTCGGCAGCGCAAGGGTTGTCCTGCCAGTCAGACGTTTTATCTCCGCCCTGATATGCTTCAACGCTTTCTTTGAAGGGATGATATAGTAGAAAAGGCAAGAGAGGCGCTTGGAATGTGATCAGATGCATCTTGCTGTTCACAACACTCCATTTAACCTCTCAACGCCTCCCTCAAGCACTGCCTTTAAATCTTCACGGGGATCTGTCCTGCCAACGACGATAGGATCTCTGGAGCGCATCAGATGCTTATCACTATGAATGTCGCCTCTTTCAAAGGAGAAATTATTGCCGGCACCGCGTCCACCTTGATTTGACGTATATCCCACGGATATACTATAGTTGAGAATGACCAGTAAGGGAGGTGTGGTATGATTGCCAAAACAGCACAATGGGGCAATAGTATTGGTGTCAGAATACCCCGAGACCTTGCCAAGAAGGTCGGGATCGGAGCTGACTCTACAGTCGAGATTGACGAAGCTGATGGAGGGGTTATCATTAAGCCCTTGCAAAAGAAAGAATATACCTTAAAAGAGCTTGTTAAAGGGATTACTCCTAAAAACCGGCATGATGAAGTTGATTTCGGACGTCCTGTTGGAAAGGAGCTCCTTTGATGAGAGCGATTCCCGATCGCGGAGATATAATCCTTTTGAGTTTCGATCCGACATTGGGGCATGAACAGGCTGGCTTCAGGCCAGCGGTTGTTCTGTCTCCCGAACTCTATAATAAGGCTTCCGGCCTTTGTCTCATCTGTCCCATCACTACGAAGATTAAAGGTTATCCTTTTGAGGTGGCCCTCGATGGTGTCAGACAGACTTCAGGGGTCGCCCTTGCTGATCAGATACGCTCTATTGACTGGAAGGTCCGAAAAATAAAAATTGTGGATCGCGCCTCCACAACATCTCTTGCAACAATTCTCGCAAAGTTCAAGCCGCTTCTTTTTTAAACTTTTCTGTCTTGAAGATAATAGCGGATAATATAAGTAATTCTGGTGCCGGGCTTGCATTCATGCACCGCGTCCACTTACTACTTCTTTTATACTGCATATTAACTCCCGTTTTTATACCACTTACATAACAAAGACTCCGGGCATGAGTTATGCAATAAATTTCTGCAAGCCAGCATATCCGGGCACTCAATCTTTTTTTCTCTTGTCCGATAACTAAGGCAAGAAAGGACTCGAAGGAGTTGGCCATGGAAAGGCAAAAAATCAAGGAGATCATATCAATACTCATGGAAAGCTCCCTGTATTTCAAACTCTCGCTGCACGAGAGACTGGAACTTGTCAGGGGGCTGGTAGCAAAAGTCAATTGGTGCTAGAAGGGAGCGGGTTATGGGAGACATAAAGATAAGTGAAATAGATTCAGAAGAACTCTGGAAGGATTTCAGAAAGACACAACCCATCGAGAAGATCGTAAAATGCTGGGTATGCAAAGAGATGCTCGAGATCGAATTCCTGGAACTGGAATGCCCTGCTACAGGCGCCGTGGATGTCGTGAGAATGGACTTTTGCCCCAAGTGCGGCAGAAGATTAAAATAACGGCAGGGTGTTCCGACCCCTCCCTTGCCGGCCCTCTCACCGAAGCATTGTGCGCATACATCGTGCAGATAACACTGTACGGTGTATTCCATTTCAGGGCGTCTCCAAAAAGTGAACCCATCCATTCAAAAAGAATTCCGGTGTCCCCACGGTCATGCCGAAATCTGCGCAAAAGGGCAAAGTTTGCAAAAGGGGATTACGGAGAGATAGAATAGGTCAGGGAACGAAGGCGCTTTGATGTTGTTGAACTGAGGTAAACACATGAAAACAAGGGCAAAAGCCAAGGCCGGTCCTGACGAGCACCTCTTAAATGAAATAAGCGGATTGCGCAAACGGATTGCGGAACTGGAGGCCCTGAACAGGGAATACCTCCTGAGCCGTAAGGACAACCTCAGCAACAGGGTCCTGTACGAGAGCATTCTGGACGGCATAACCAGCGGGGTCTGGGTGGCGGATGAGAATGATGTTATTTACTATGTAAACAAGGCGATGGAGATGATCGCAGGCGTTACACACCAAAAGCTTATAGGGTTCAGGGCTACGGATTTTCCCGAAAATACCATAAACTATTTTATACAACACTACCAGGAAGCGAAAGATACTTTACAGCCCGTTTATTATTCTGAAGTATCCATTATCACGCCCGCAGGACGCCAGACCTATCAATCGGGATGGCTGATTCCCATAATCAACGGGGGCAAATTCAGCGGCATGATCTGTACGGTTGAGGATATCACCAACCAGAAACAGACCAGAAAGGCGCTGAAGGAAAGCGAGGCGAAATACCGGGAACTGGTCGAAAACGCCAACAGCATTATTATGCGCCTGGACCTGAACGGCACTATAATCTTCCTGAACCGGTTCGCCCAAAAATTTTTCGGCTTCAGCGAAGACGAGATAATCGGCAGGAATGTCCTGGGCACGATCATCCCTGAAACGGAAATATACGCCCACAATGTGGAACTGATGTTAAGAGATATTGGCAGACATCCCGCCCGGTACTCCAACACCGAGCACGCGCATATCTGCAAAGACAGGGAACAGGTGTGGATCGCGTGGACAAACAAGGCGCTTTTCGATGAGAACGGACACATGACGGAAATCCTCTGTCTGGGCTATGACATTACCGTACGCAGGCAGAGCGTCGAGGAGTTGAAGAAGTGCCGTATACACCTCGAAAAGCAGGTAAAAGTCCGCACCGCGCAACTGACAAAGACGAACGAGGAGCTCCAGCACGAAATTATTGAGCGCAAATGGGTGGAGCAGGTGCTGAGGAGCTCCGAAGAGAAATACCGCCTTGTCGTTGAGAACGCCAGCGAGGGTATCGTCGTCAATCAGGATGGTATATTCAAATATGCAAATCCGAAAGCCGTGAAAATACTCGGGCATTCCGAGGAGGCGCTGACCTCGAAGCCTTTCATTGATTTTATCCACCCCGACGACAAAGACATGGTAATGGAAAGGCATTTGAAACGGCTGAAAGGAGACTACCTCCCGAGTGTGTACTCATGCAAGATTATTGATAAAGACGGCAATACCAAGTGGATCGAGATCAACTCGGTCTTGATTACCTGGATGGGGAGGCCTGCAACGCTGGCTTTCTTCAGCAATATAACCGAACGAAAACGGGCGGAGGAGCGGCTGAGGCTCCTCAAATCCGCAATCCAACAGGCAAACGATTCGATAGTCATTACAACAGCCGGCCTCAATCCTCCGGGCTCCAAGGTCGTGTTTATCAACCCTGCCTTTACAAGGATGACCGGATACACAGCCGAGGAAGTCATAAACAACCCTTCCATAATTCAGCAGGGGACCATAATAGACCGTTCCGAGCTGTTCAAATCCGAAAATTCCCAAATGCAAAGCGAGGCCTTTTATATAGAAACCATAAACAACCACAAAAACGGAGTTCAGTTCAACCTGGAATGGCAGATCGCCCCCGTGCGGGACGAACACGGAAAAGTTACGCATTTCATCAGCATACAGCGCGATATCACGGAGCGCAGGAGGACAGAGGAAAAGATCAAGGCCAATCAGGAGCAGCTCCACTCCCTGGCTTCCGAATTGTCATTGGCCGAGGAAAGGGAGCGGCGGCGCATTGCGACGGAGCTTCACGATCATATCGGCCAGACACTTGCCATAACCAAGATCAAGCTGGGGGCGCTCCGCGACTCCATCGATGCAGTCGGGTACCGCTACAGCGAATCCTTAGACGATGTCCGGGCGCTTATTGAAAAAACAATCCGGTACACAAAAACCCTGACCTTCGAATTGAGCCCCCCCACGCTTTATGAACTCGGGTTTGAAGCGACGATAGAGTGGCTCGGAGAACAGATACAAACGCAGCATAACATCTTTTTCGAATTTAAGGACGATGGGAAATTGAAGCCCCTTGACAGGGATGTAAGCGTGCTTCTGTTCCAGGCGGTGCGCGAGCTGTTCATGAATATTGTCAAACACGCGCAGGCACATAAAATGACGGCAACCCTCCAGAGAGAAGGGTACAAAATGCTTATCACCATCGAAGACGACGGCATCGGATTTGATTCCGAGGGCATTGATAAAACCAGGACATTCGGCTTCTTCAGCATACGCGAGCGGCTGAAACATTTCGGCGGCGCCTTTGAAATAGATGCCGGGCCCGGCCGCGGAACACGGGTTGTCCTGACCGCGCCGGTTGCGCTCAAAGGGCTGGGAGAGGAACAGCAGTGAGCATAAAAGTCCTTGTGGCAGATGACCATAAAATCGTGCGCGACGGCCTCCGCACATTACTTGGAAAGCATCCCGATATAGAAGTCATTGCAGAGGCCGAGGACGGCAGGACGACCGTGCAACTGGCCGGGCAACTATGGCCCGAGGTGGTCATAATGGATATAGCAATGCCCGGCCTGAACGGCATCGAAGCCACCCGCCAAGTCGTTGCCGGGCATCCCGATATAAAGGTGGTTGCATTGTCAATGCATTCGGACAGGCGCTTCGTATCTGAAATGCTCAAGGCAGGGGCATCGGCATACCTGCTCAAGGATTGCGCTTTTGAGGAGCTGGTGACCGCTATCCGCACGGTGGTTGCGAACAAAATCTACCTGAGCCCGGGCATAGCGGGCATTGTTATCGAGAATTATATCCGCAATGCGCCGAAGCCGGAATCCTCCGTCTTCTCGCTCCTGTCGGACAGGGAGCGTGAAGTGCTCCAGCTTCTGGCTGAGGGCAGAACCACAAAAGAAATCGCCTCCCGCCTCAATGTAAGCAACAAGACCATTGAAACACATCGCATGAACATTATGACCAAGCTCAACATCCACAGCGTGGCCGAATTGACCAAATACGCCATCCGCGAGGGATTAACGTCCCTTTAAAAGGATGAAGGATGAGGGTTGAAGGCTGAAAAAACAATAAGTTCTGTTATATTTTCTTTTTTCCTTTCATTCTTAATTCAACCTGCATCCTTGTCCTTAAAATAAAATAAAAATCAGGCTTTTCAAACCCTAAAATCAGGATAATCCCGATTCTCCCGGCCATAGCAATAGTGACATAATCAAGCAACAAAGCGCCTGCTTGACAGCGCTCATCCGGAACCGGCGCACATGCCGGAGGGGAAAACAGCAGGGCAGCTTCAATAAACAATAAAAAAAGGAGAGTATAAAAAAATGCCGACACCGAGAGAGAGGGTTTTAAAGTTCCTGAACAGGGAGAAGGTAGACCGGCCGCCGATCTTTAGCGGGATGGGAAATGTCATCAAGCCGGTGCTCGATAAATACGGAATAATTTTTTCAAGAGTTCACCGGGACCCCGAACTGATGGCGAAAGCAGCGTCAGGCATGTATCGCGAGTTCGGCTACGAATGCGCTGTAGTCCCCTTCGACCTCGGGGTCGAGGCAGAGGCCCTCGGCGTAAAGATGAACTTCTATGATGAGGTCGAAGGGCTGCTTTATCCGACCGTAAAAGAGAAGTCCGTCAAGAAGGCTGACGATGTGCGCATTCCGGACGACCTGGAGCACGCGGGAAGAATCCCTGTTGTAACAGGGGCCATAAAAGCGCTCCGCAGGGAACTGGGCAATGATGTCGCCATTGGGACTTATGTGCTCGGGCCCTTCACCCTTGCGGGCCAGGTAAAAGAGCTCGACGCGCTCTTCGAGGAATCGTTCCTCGAGCCGGAGAAAACCAATGCCATACTCGAAAGGCTCTCCGATTTCATAATCAGGGTCTTCAAAATCTATAAGAATGCCGGAGCGGATTATTTCACGCTCCGCGAGATGGGCGGGACGTCGGACGTCATGAGCCCCAAGAGCTTCAGGAACCTGATAAAGCCGCACCTTGCCAGGATCCTCTCCGAAATGCCGCGTCCCAGCATACTGCATATCTGCGGCGATACGAACGCCATCATTACGGACATGGCGGAGTGCGGGGCTGATGCCGTCAGTGTCGACCAGAAGAACTGCCTGACCGAAACGAGGCAAAAGCTCGGACCGGGCGCCATTATCCTCGGCAATTTCGATCCCATAAAAGTTCTCCATAAAGGCGCTGTCAAAGACGTGGGGTCCGCGGTTCTGGAATCCCTTAAAGGGGGAGCGAGCGCTGTATGGCCCGGCTGTGACTTATGGCCCGAAGTGCCGGGGGAAAACATGGAAGCACTGGTTGCTACCCTGAAAAGCGCATAACCGTAAAAAGAGACAGAGGTTCATATGAAACTTGTTCAGATAGCCGGATATCTCGGCTCGGGAAAAACAACGCTCATTATAGCTCTCAGCAAGAGCCTGTCTGAGCGGGGGAAGAAGATAGCGATCCTCGTTAATGACGTCGGCGCGGTGCCTGTAGACGGCAAAGTGATGCAGGAATACGGGCTGACGGTCAAGGATATCGGGGGGGGATGCATTTGCTGCCAGGTCGCGGGGAATATGCTCAAGACCCTTGGGCTCCTTGCAAAAGGCATGAACCCCGATATCATCATCATCGAGCCTACAGGCATGGCGGTACCGAATGCAATAAAAAAAACCGTGGTCGACAATACGGCCGGGAGAATAGATATCAGCATCGGACCGACCATAGTACTTTTCGATACCACGCGGGAGGAGAAACTGCTGACCTACGATACCCTGAAAAGGCTTGTCACAACGCAACTGCTGGATGCCGATATCATAGCGCTCAGCAAAGTCGATATAACTTCCGAAGAGGCTGTAGCACATGCCCGGCAGTCTGTCCACCGGATCAACCCGCGCGCAGAGATCATCACTGTCTCGACACGGACCGGCGAGGGCCTGGCAAACCTTATCAATGCAGTGCAGGAGATGACGATACAGGCATGAAAAAGCTTGTCGATTTAAGAGAGCTGATCAATCCCGCGCATGAGGACATAAACAGCTATGCGATTACCTGTACGGTGTCCCGGGAAAGGGATGTCGGTCCCGGAGAGCTCCGTGCATTCTCAGCCGGGCTCATGGCGGCCATAGCAAAGGAATGTTTCGCGCGCGGGGCTAAGGACATCGGCCATATCAAGGCATATGCGGAACACGCCGGCGGTTTTCTTTACGCTGATACCCTCGGCACTCCCGCAGACGTGACCGTGGAAGGCCGTGACGGGGACCCGGCGGCCCGGTTCACGCTGGTCATCAACTCTGTAATTTACGGTCTTTCCGCGGAGGCCGTTAAAGACGCAACGGAAGCCGCGCTGAAAGATCAGCTTTTAAAGTTCGGGCTTGTAAGGGGAACAGAAACAAACAACCGGGAGTAAAGGGGAGAATATGAAAGATTCCATACAGAGACAGACACCCGAGATAAACATGCAGGATTACCGGATTGAAAGCGAGCCGTACTACCTGCCGGTGCAGGACGAGGTCGAACTGTTCACCATCGCCTATGAGAACAGGCTGCCCTTGATGCTGAAGGGGCCTACCGGCTGCGGCAAAACCAGGTTCCTTTCCTATATGGCATACAAGATAGGGCTGCCGCTCATAACAGTAGCCTGCCACGAGGACCTGACCGCGAGCGATCTCGTCGGCCGCTATCTCTTAGACGGCAATACCACCCGCTGGCAGGACGGCCCCCTGTCCCTGGCTGTAAGGCACGGCGGCATATGCTACCTCGACGAAGTAGTCGAAGCGAGAAAAGATACAACGGTGGTGATACACCCGCTTACCGACGACCGGCGTGTCCTCCCCCTGGAGAAGCGGGGCCAGATCCTGGAAGCGACCGACAGCTTCATGCTTGCCCTCTCATACAATCCCGGATACCAGACAGTGCTCAAGGACCTTAAACAAAGCACCAAGCAGAGGTTCATAACCCTTGATTTCGATTACCCCTCCGCAGACCTTGAGAATGAGATCGTAATGCATGAGAGCGGGGTTGATCCGAAAGTGGCCTCTGCCCTGAGGAGGATAGCCGAAAAGATCCGGGGGCTGAAAGACCGCGGCCTGGACGAGGGTGTCAGCACGCGCCTTCTGATTTACGCGGGGGTATTGATCAAAAAGGGGGTAGCTCCGCGGCGCGCATGCTCTGTCGCCCTGATACGGCCCATTACCGACGACCCCGAGATCCAGAAAACGCTTGAGGAGGTCGTCTCTTCGATACTATGAAGACAGCGGCAGGGCACAGCATGGAACCGCTCGAGCTGGGAAAGCAGCTTGCTGAAAAAACCGGCGCCGGCGATATGATCGAACAGGCGCTCAGGGAAATCAGACCGCTGCTCGACAACGCCGGGACACATGCGTATCTCCTCGTTGTCGATTTCTTCCTGCCGTTTGACCGCCCGGTCTCACTATGGCTGCTCCGTTCAGGGGCCCCGCTGCTGTCTGCCCTTGCGGACAATAAAGCCCGCCTCGATGTCCTTGAAGCGATCCTCGGGATGGGGAAATCGAAATGGAGCGTTGCAGCGGAGGCCCTGAGAAAACTGTCCGATGTCTCGGGCAGAGGGCCCGGTATAATCGTCCAGTGGCTGAAGCACGGCAGCAGCCTTGCCGGAATCGATCAGGATGCAGCGCTGCAGTATTTTAAGGCAAGCCTTCCTGTGCTTGAGACCCTCGATGCCTGTAGGTTCAACAATTGGGCCTCTCTCGGACAGGAGATCGCGAGGCTGTCCTGGAAAGCGGCAAAGGAATACTTCAAGGCAAGCCCCGAGGTCATAAAGAAAATCGACCTCTGCGATCTTGAAAGATGGGCGCGGCTCGGCATTTATCTTATAGAGAAAAGCCCCTCCATCAAGGCGGATTACAATGCGCAGAGCTTACTTGCGGCCGGAGCCGCTGCAGGTAAGTCAAAGAAGGTGGACCTTGCAGTCCAGTACTTCAAATCAGCGCCCCAGATTCTCGGCCGCCTCACCATGCACGATCTTGAGGAGTGGGTGGCAAAGGGGCTTGAGACCTCCGACGCTCAGAAAGATAAGGGGACCTCGTTCTTTTCCCTGCAGACCGGCACGAGTCTCAGGGCCATGGAGGGGCTCGTCAAGGGTCTTGAATTGAAAGAAGTCCATACCGTGCTCAGCGCCTATGCCGAGGCCCTGCAGGGCGCAAAGATCCAGATCAGGTCGTCTTCCCTGTTCTACAAGAACCTCCCCGGGCTCAGCAGGTTCCTTTCGGTTACTGACGGCATACGGGTATTCCTTCCCTCGAAAATTACGGTATTCAGCGATCAGGAATTGAACTTCAAAATTTATAAATGCGCTCTATCCCATGAGTTGTCCCACATACAGTTCGGGACCTTTGCACTGGGCACAGCAGACATCAAAAGAGTGTTGCAATTCGGCAATCCCGTTCCGGCCTTCAAAATATTTGAATTCCTTGAGGATGAGCGTGTGGATTATCTGTCGGGCATCCAATACCCCGGGCTTGAAAAAGACAGGCGCCTGCTCATGGATTCCTATCTCAGGTTATCGAACGGCAGCCGTAATCGATCCGTTTTCGAACTGCTCGGGTACGGCATTTCCGGGGAACCCGGTGATCCCGGGCATATGGACAGCACACTCATGCGTCTGCTCCGTGAGGCGCTCTCAAAGGTCAAAGCACCCGAGCGGTCCGCACGCGAAGTCCTCGATCTCGCAATCCAGGTCTGCACTGCCCTTGAGTCCGGGCAGCGTGCCGCAGTCTGTGAAAGCGGCGAGTCGTATGACAGGATTTTCTACAGGGGAATCCTCGACTTTGAGATGGTGGAGAATGCCCGTTCCGGGACGTCGGGGCTGGTGCTCGATATGACGGAGCGTTTCCATGAGAGGAAGATCGAAATAGCTCCCGAACAGGTCGGAGCAGCCCTGAACAGGATAGAAGAATCGGAGGAACTGGAATCCGAAGTGCTGCTGTGGCAGATACACGAGGATGAAAAGCTCGGCGAACTGTTCGATCAGGTGCAGGGCGTTATTGCCGACATGGAAGCGGAGAGGCGCATCAGGCGGGCGGTCTATTACGACGAATGGGACAGAAGGCTGGATGATTACAGGAAAGACTGGTGCAGGGTGAGGGAAATGGATATGCCCGAAAACACACCGGCCTTTTACAGCAGGACCATAAAAGAAAACTATGGGCTGGTGAGCCTTTTGAGAAGGCATTTCGGTCTCCTTCGCCCGGACAGGATAAAGCGGTTTTTCCGTGAAGAGCGCGGGGATGACCTGGACTTCGACGCCCTCATTGAAGCGGTCGTAGAGCGCCATGCCGGCATTACTCCGTCGGACAGGGTGTATGTCAGGCGCGAGAAAAACCTGAGGGACGTCTCGGTGGCATTCCTTGTCGACATGAGCTATTCGACCGGAGACGTGCTCCCCTCCGGCAAACGGATAATCGACATTGAAAGAGAGGGCCTTGTCCTCATGGCAGAGGCGCTCGAGAGCATCGGGGACCGGTGGGCGGTTTACGGCTTTTCCACGCATTACCGGGACAAGGTGGATTTTTTCGTGGTGCGCGATTTCGACGAGCCCTTCTGCGGGGAGGTCAAGATGCGCTTTGAGAGCATCCGGCCCATTGCGCAGACCAGGCTGGGCGCTGCAATCAGGCACGCAAACAGCATCCTGGCAAAGCAGTCTTCCCGGATACGGCTCCTTATCCTCATGTCGGACGGGAGGCCGTATGACATCGACTACGGGGATGCTGATTACGCTGTGGAGGATACCCGGAGGGCCCTGTGGGAAAGCCGGAAGAAGGGAGTGAATTCCTTCTGCATAACCGTGGACAAAAAGGCAAGGGATTATCTCCCTTACATGTACGGGGAAGCGAATTACACGCTTATCGACAACATCGAAACCTTACCGGCAAGGCTCCCGTTGATTTACAAAAGGCTGACAACATAACCCGTAACGCATTACGCGCAACGGGTTGCGGAAAAAAGAGGAGGTAACCATGGAAGCTTGTTACAAATGTGGGGGAAGAGCGGATTACATCTGCCGGGAGTGCGGCACGAAAATGTGCAAGGCCCATATGGAGCTCAGGTACACAGGCCCGCACAGGGGGTTCAAATCCCGCTACATGTGCCCGAAGTGCTGGAAGAAGAAACAGGTAGTCCTGAATGAGAACATGGTAAAGGTCGACGAGTACAAACCCAAAACATACATATGGGGCAAATAATGAAGAAGACGGCCGGCAGCGCAAGGATAAGGGAGCTCGAGAAATTTGCCCTTGGAAAGGGCGCTTACCGCGCACGGGCCTTTTCTGCCAGGTGGGTCGCTCTTGATGAAAGGGTAAGGCTCAAGTGCCGGATACCCCTGTGCCCCCATTACGGCCGCACCCTGACCTGCCCTCCGAATGTCCCGACAATGGAGGAGTTCAGCAGGGCGCTGAAATGTTACAGGAAGGCCCTTCTCGTTCAAACGCGGAGCCTGCTCAGCGGAGAGATGGAGAGCTTCGATAAAAACGAGGCGCTGCAGTTTCTCCTTGCGCCGGGCAAACCGCGGAAAGCGACGGGAGGAGAGGAGAAGTCATCGGCTGAAGACTTCAACAACGTGAGACTTGCGGCGGTCAGGCTGCACAAACTGGTGAATGAGGTGGAAGGGAAAGCAATGGCGCTCGGTTTCCATTATGCCCTCGGACTCATCGGCGGCGAGTGCATGCTCTGCCCCGAATGCGTAGGCACATGCTCTGGAAAAGGGTGCCGCCGTCCATACGAGGCGCGGCCGTCTATGGAGGGTGTCGGTATAGACGTAGTTAAAACAAGCATCAAGGCAGGACTTCCCTTTGATATACCTCCGAAGCAGGAGGTTGTCTGGAACGGATTGATCCTGGTTGATTAGAGGGGACGGGGGGCGTTTGCCGAATTGTCAGAAACACAATACAACGTATCACTAAACCAAAAGAAGGAGGTTTAAGGATGTCAAGGAAAGAGGAAATGACGAGTCTTGAAAGGGTGGCAACCACCCTGCAGTTCAAGGAACCCGACAGGGTCCCGGCAGCACCCCTTGTATGCGGAGCATCATGCAGGGTAGCCGGCATCTCATTGGGGGAATGGTCGGAAGGCGACAACGTGGAGATGATGGTGCGCGGACATCTCGAATCATTGGAACTGATCGGCCATGACGGCGTGGTCATGCTGGTGGACCTGTCGGTGGAGGCTGCCGATTTTGGGTGCGAAATGGTCTTCCCGCATTACGATACCGCTCACCCCAATTACGACAACCCTTTCATCAAAAACCCGAAAGAAGACTACAAGAAAATCGCCCGGATCAACCCCAGGAAGACAAAGAGGATGAAAAGCGTGATAGACACGATTTCCGGCCTGTCGAAAGTAATCGGCAAAACACATGCGATCGTCGGCTTCGTCTACGGCTCTATAGGCGTTATGAGCATGCTGCGCGGGCCTGAGGCTTTCTTTACTGATCTTGTGGAGTATCCTGAAGAGGTCGAGGCGGCCCTCCGGGTTATGGATGAAGTGCTTAATGAGTATGCCGTAGCCCAGATCGAGGCAGGCGCCCATTCGATCTGCTACGACCACCTGTATGCCTCTCAGAGCGTTTTGAGTAAAAACCTGTGGGAGAAGTTCGAGGGACCATCCATAAAGAAAGTATGCACTACCGTTCGGAACGCAGGGGCGCTCGTGAGCCTTCACAATTGCGGCAACGGCATCTACTTCGACATGTCCGAGAAGTGGGCCAACCCGCATGCCATTTCCCACGCCTATGTGGCGGATGATGTGGACAGTTGGGAAGAGCACAAGGCGAAATGGGGAGGCAAGATCGCCACAATAGGCTGGATACCGCCCGGACCCGTTGCCATGCTCGGCACCCCTGATGAGGTCGAAGAGGAATGCAAGGCAGAGATAGATATCTTCGCGAAAGGCGGGGGCTTCATCCTCGCTACAGGCTGCGAGTACCCTGTGAACGCGCCTTTGCTCAACGCCAGGCGCATCGTAGAGGCAGCAAAGAAGTACGGCGTGTACAAATAACCAGGCAAGACGATAATAAGGAGAAATAACTATGGCAACAAAAGAGAAAGAGCAGGAATTAATCAAAAGGCTTCAGGATGCGATCATAAACTACAAGGTCGCTGAAGCCAAGAAGATCGCCGATGAGGCCGTCGCAGTGGGCGCAGACGCTTACACCGTGACCATGGAAGGACTTGCAGGAGGCATGGAAGTCGTCAGCGAAAAATTCGACAGCCATGAGTATTTCGTACCGGAGACACTCCTCTGCGCAAAGGCGCTGTATGCAGCGCTCGATGTGCTGAAGCCCCATATTCAAGTAAAGGAAGGGGGTGCACAGGGCCAGGTGGTACTCGGCGTTATGCAGGGTGACGTGCACGACCTCGGCAAAAATATCATCAAGGCGATATTCGAGGCCTCCGGCTGGACAGTGCACGACCTCGGCAGGGACGTTCCCCTTCAGAAATTCGTGGACGAGCAACTCAAGACGGATTCGGACATCGTCATGCTCTCGGCCATGATGACCACCTCGATGGTCGGCATCAAGAAGCTCATCCCGATGATCAAGGAAAAGAACCCGAAGGTCAAAATAATGATCGGAGGGGCTCCCATCACCGAGAAGACGGTTGAGGAGTACGGCGCTGATACAACTGCGGACAACGCTCCGAACGCACTGCGCGAGGCGATGAAAATGCTGGAGACGCTCAGGAAGGGAAAGGCTGCATAGGCGGCAGACGAAGGCCGTTCATTCCGGGAGAGGGGGACAGTCCCTATTCTACGACTTCGTCCGTTCCGGGAGGGGGGACAGTCCCCAGCGCCCCTCAGCACGGTTAACGAACACCTTCGGAAAAGGAGGATTAAAGACATATGGATCACACGATTATTTTTCAGCCCTCAGGCCGCCGCGGCCTCGTTCCTGAAGGCACGACTATTCTCGAGGCCGCCCGAAGGCTGGGGGTCGGCATAGAGGCGGTCTGCGGAGAGCAACTGGTCTGCGGCAAATGCAGGGTCAAGGTTATGGAGGGCAAATTCCCCAAAGAGGATATAACCTCTTCGATGGGCCATCTCAGCGGGCTCGATGAAAAAGAGGTAAAGGTCCTGCAGCGCAAGGAATCCGAGGAGAATATACGCCTGGCATGTTCCACGAAAATATACGGCGATGTGCTTGTGTTTGTTCCCGAGGCGAGCCGCACCGGCAAGCAGGTCGTCAGCAAGGCGGCGGGCAAGATCAAAGTAAAACTGAAACCTGCGGTCAGGAAGTATTATGTCGAACTCCCCCTGCCCTCTCTGGACGATCCGCTGGGCGACTTCGAGCGGCTTGAAGAAGCCCTTGCCAAAGCGCATGGAGCAAAAAAACTCTCGATCGACTACCGGGTGCTCCAGCAATTGCCCGATGCGATCCGCAAAGGCGACTGGAAGGTAACGGCAACGGTATGGCAGGGCAGGGAGGTCATCAGGGTCGAGCCGGGGAAGGTTGAGTCCAGCATCGGCCTTGCTGTCGATATCGGCACTACGACCTGCGCGGGATATCTTACCGATCTCAATACCGGCGAAGTGCTTGCAACAGAGTCGATGATGAACCCGCAGGTACGGTACGGGGAAGATGTCATGTCCCGTATTACGTACTGCATGATGAACGAGGGAACGGGTCTTAAGGAGCTTCAGCAGACCATCATCGAGGGGCTCAACACCATTGCGAAACAGGCCGCGAAAAAGGCCGGCTGTTCTCCCGAGGACATCAGTGAAATGACCCTCGTGGGTAATACCGCAATGCACCATATATTGCTCGGGATCAATCCCGAATATATGGGGGTGGCCCCCTTTACCCCTGCCCTCCACGAATCCGTGGACGTAAAGGCCGACCGCTTTGGGATACACATCCTCCCCGCGGGCAACGTTCACGTCATGCCCATCGAGGCCGGCTTTGTAGGCGCTGACAACGTAGGATGCCTGATTGCCGATCAGCCGCACAAGCGCAAAGAAATGACCCTGCTCATCGACATAGGCACAAACGGGGAGCTGGTCCTCGGCAACAAGGAAAAACTCATCTCATGCTCATGCGCGACCGGCCCCGCCCTTGAAGGCGCGCAGATAGAATTCGGGATGCGTGCCGCACCCGGAGCTATCGAGAGGATTAAGATCAATCCGAAGACACTGGAAGCAACATACAAGGTTATCGGCAACGACGAGTGGAGCGACGGAAAGACCAACATGCAGGCAAAGGGCATTTGCGGCTCTGCGATTATCGATGCGATCGCGGAGATGTTCAAGGCCGGCATATTAAGGAAAAACGGCCAGATCAATATGGACCTCAAATCACCGCGCCTGAGAAAAGGGGACAAGGGGGTCACGGAATATGTCCTTGCCTGGAAACACGAGACATCCATTGATCAGGATATCGTCGTAAACCAGAAGGATGTTCGCGCCATACAGCTTGCCAAGGGCGCCCTCTATTCAGGATGCCTCATCATGATGCGGAAACTCGGCATCAGGAAATTCGACCGCCTGGCAGTTGCAGGCGCTTTCGGGAGCCATATCGATAAGGTCGAAGCAATGGTCATCGGCATGTTCCCCGACTGCGATCTCAAAAAGGTCGAATACATCGGCAACGCCGCAGGCGACGGCGCACGCATAGCGCTCCTGAACGTAGACAGGAGGCGTGAGGCCAATGAGATTGCGCGAAAGGTCGAGTATGTCGAGCTTGCCCTTGAAGAGGACTTCAATGACCGCTTCGGTGAGGCGATGCAGTTCCCGCATATGTTCGATGAATTCCCCCACCTTAAAGGGATATTACCGGGAAAGGCCCAGGAGGCCGCATAAGAAACCATTATGCCTGAAAGAAAGGAGAAAAGGCATGAAAGTAAAATACACGGGTGAGAGCAAAACGGTTACCACAGTAGAGGGGAATGATACAAAGCTCGATAACGGCTTGGAGGCTGAATGCATGGAGAAGGAATATCACTCCGGCGCTATTGTGAGGATAACCCTGGGTTCGGGTGAGCGCGTTAAAGTGAAGAGGTCGGAATTGCAAAAAGTTTAGCAGCAAAAGGTTGTTGTGAGCAGGGCCCGCATGAGCGGGCCTGCTCCTCTTGCTGTAATAGGAGAGGTTATCTGTCGATGAGAAAAGACATTAAGCTGCAAAAACAAAAGCACCGAGATATCCAGAGCCATGAGGTCCACCAGGCAGCATTGTCTCAGGGCATGAGCACCGTTTTCGAGCGTTTCGAGGCCCAGCAGCCCCAGTGCGGATTTTGCAAAAAAGGGTTGAGCTGCCAGTTATGCTCGGACGGGCCCTGCCGTATCAGCGCCAGGGCGCCGGCAGGCGTATGCGGTGCGACCGGAGATGTTATCGTGGCCCGCAATCTGCTGCAGCTTGCCATAATCGGGACTGCGGCGAATACATACCAGTGCAGGAATCTTGCCAACACATTAAAAGCCATCGGAGAGGGGATATCCCCCCTGAAAATAAAGGATGAAATCAAGCTTCAACGTATGTGTCAGGGCCTCGGGATCGACCATACAAAGCCGGTGAATGAGCTGGCGGTTATTTTTGCCGATTTTATTCTGAATGAAATCGGCAAACCCGTACACCAGCCGCTGACCCTCATGGACCTTTTCTCCCTGGACAGCCGCAAGGAGGTCTGGAAGAAAGCGGATATCTACTCAGGAGGGCCGGGCTCCGAGATCATTACGGCCCTGACGAAATGCATGACCAACGTGAGCAATGACCCCGTTGATCTGATGAAAACAGCCCTCCGCCTGGGCCTCAGCAATGAGTATGCCGCACTCTGGGGTATCACTGTTATACAGGACATCATCATGGGCACTGCTGAGCTCATTCCGGGAGAAGCCAATATCGGATGTCTTGACCCTGAAACGGTCAACATTGTCGCAAACGGCCACCAGCCGGTATTCGCAAGTCTCATCATGGAGAAGGCCGGCAGCAAAAAATTTCAGGCGGCAGCAAAAAAAGCAGGCGCCGCAGGGATAAAATTGTACGGTTCCCTGTGCGAGGGCCAGCAGCTCATGAACGTCTCCGGCCGCGATGAATATAAACATATCTTCGGCGGCCAATTGGGCAACTGGATACAGGAGGAGTTGTTCATCGCTACAGGTATTGTCGATGTCTTCCTCATGGATTTGAACTGTTCGGTCCCGACGTTAAAGAATTACGCGGACAAATACGGAACAACGCTTATCAGCACCGATCCCGTGGTCCGCTTCGCCGGAGTTGACAACCTTGATTTCAACCCGGAAACCGCCGACCAGCAGGCTGAAAAAGTCCTGGAGATTGCCGTCAGGAGCTTTAAGTCGCGCAAAAGCGCCGGGAGAGCGGTCAACCTGCCCTCTGCCGGAAACAGGACCGCATGCATTGCCGGATATACGACCGAAACGGTACTCAAGATGTTCGGGAACGATATCAACAGCTACATTGCCGAAATGCGGAAAGGCAACATCAAAGGGGCTGTGGCAGTTGCGGGCTGCACAACCGTCCGCCACGGACAGGGCGGCACATCGATCCATGATCTGACCCTGGAGCTTATCAAGCGCGATATCATGGTCATCGGCGCAGGGTGCTGCTCCTCCACCCATCAGAACAACGGCATGTCGACAAAAGAGATGATAAAACATGCCGGTCCGCGCCTGAGATCGATCTGCGAGGCTTACGATGTCCCTCCCATCGTCTCTTACGGATCGTGCACGGATGTGGGAAAGATACTCGACACCGTTGCCGCGCTCGCATGGACCATCGGCTGCGATGCAAGCCAATTGCCGGTGGCAGCGTCGGTTCCCGAACACATGGAGCAAAAGGCGATTGCCGACATCTTCACCGCACTCGCCTTCGGCCTGCTCACTCATGTATCCCCGGAACCCATGATCAGCGGCAGCCCCGCTGTAGTGAATTACCTGACCCGGGAAATGGTCAACGTGACAGGGGGGAGATTGTTGCTTGAAGATGATCCGGTAAAAGCGGCGGATGACATCGAGGCGCATATCATGGCTAAAAGAAAGGAAATCAATTTCGATTGATACCATGGCAAAAAACCCGTACTGTTCATCAGTTGCGGCATATTCAGGGAGGAGCTGGAGTACCTGCTCAGGGAGAGGAAGCTCGAAGGAGAGGTCATTTTCCTTCACCCTGGATTATTTTCTGAAGCTTGTTAAGGACACTTGATGCATTTTTTGGAAAGACTTATCATAGTGAGATTTTTGACCTTCCCCTTTGGGCAGCAGAATGCTGGTAATTAAAACTTCAGGTTGACAAAGGGAGCATTGAGTCATATAACATAGGCAATCAGGCGCGTAAAGCTTAATAGGGAATCCCGTGAGGGCTCATGAGTTGCCCGAACCGGGAGCGGTCCCGCCGCTGTAACCGGGGACGAAAGCCGCCATCGCCACTGTCCAAAACGGATGGGAAGGCCGGTAAGTAGGACGAACCGGGAGCCAGAAGACCTGCCTGGAAATACAGTGAACGGTAATCAGTAATCGGTGGTCAGCAAAAAAATCAACCGACACTGAAAACTGACACCGGACACTACAAAGGCCTCCTCGCGGATAGTGGGGCGCACAAAAGACCGGGTCTTTTGTGAATATGGGGATGAAGTGAAACAGGGTGCAATCCTCAGGTCTGCTTAAGGCTGATCTGGGGATTTTTATTTATGATCGATAAAACATTGCCATTTTTTTTGTATGACCCTCAGAATACCGGTCCTCAGTACCTGGAAGATCTGGCTACTGCATACTGGTTTTCCGAAGTGCTCTTTACAGCGGTCGAGGCCGGCGTCTTTACGTTCCTCGGTTCTGAGGGGAAAACCGCCAAGGAGATTTCATGCGCGCTGGACCTTGCGCCCCAAGGCCTTGCACGGCTGTTGCATGCCCTCTGCGTGCTGGGTCTCCTGCACAATGACAGCGGACATTATTTCAACACACAGCTTTCAAGCGAATATCTCGTTGCCGGCAAAAAATACTACCAGGGAGAGTCCATACTCTGGCGAAAAAGCCTCGTCAGCCGTTGGAAAAGCCTGAAGCAATGCCTTAAGGCCGGGGGCAGAACCGACCACAGTCCTGCGCTGGAAGAGCCCGCACATCTGGCGCGCCGCATCCGTAAATATATCGGCGCCATGGATTGCATCGCACGGGCAAAGACCCGGGAGATTCTGCCCATGTTCAGCAATGCCCTTGAAGGAGGGGAAATCCTCGATGCAGGAGCAGGCTCAGGCGCGATAGCAGCGGGATTTCTTGAGCATTTTCCTTCCATGAGGGCTACACTCATGGATATACCGGGAGTGCTGAACCATACCGGGGAGTTTATCGGCGGACAAGATTTGAATGAGAGGATAACGTATTGTGCGGCTAACATCCTGGACCCGTGGCCTTTGGGCAAGGGACGGTTCGAGCTGGTCGTTCTCTCCAATATCATTCATGCCTATTCCGAAAAGGAGCTTCCCCACATTCTTGCCAATGCCGCGGAGTGCCTGAAGGCAAACGGGTTTCTTATAATTCATGATTTTTTCCTGGAGCACCGCCCTGAAAAGGCGGCCCTCTTCGATCTGAATATGCTGATCAACACCTATAATGGAAGGGTATTCTCCCATAGCTCGGTCATGGAAGAACTTTCACGACTGGAGCTCTGCACAACCGGCCCTGTCCCCCTCGGAACAGATACAGCCCTTATCATTGCAGCGAAGAGTGAAGAAACCTTATCACATCTTTATCTCGATAAGGGAGCTGTTCTGGTTTCCAGGATCCGCGCGCTGGGATTTCGCCATATCAGACCTGTTCCCATAGATATGATTCATGTCCCCGGCTGGACCGACCTGCGCTGCCGGTTTGGATGCAGCCGGTATGGGAGCCCTCATTGTCCGCCCCACAGCCCTTCTCCCCAAAGGACAAGGGAAATCATGAAAGATTATATCTCTGCAATCCTGCTGGAAGGGGAGCCGCCGGCAAAAGAATTTCAGCTCCGCGTATTAAAGGCTGAAAGAGAGGCCTTCACCCTGGGATTCCATAAGGCGTTTGCGTTCTGGGCAGGCCCGTGCTCCCTCTGTCCCGCCTGTCCTACTGACGGTAGATGCTACAACACCAAAGACAGCAGGCCGTCTATGGAAGGGGCCGGCATCGATGTGTATGAGACGGTCAGGCGGGCCGGCTTTACGCTCCGGACGCTCGACAGTAAAAGCGACTTTGTCAAATATTACGCCTTGATATTGCTGGAGTGAAGATATGCGTATTCTTCTCATACAATCCCCCTCTGTAGAGGGCGCCTCCCAGGAAAAGGTCTATCCCATCGGTATTGTCTCACTTGCCGGCTGCCTGAACAAGGCCGGCCATGAAACAGCCATCATAGACATGAACCTTGAAAGCGACCCCTTCGGCGCGCTGAAAGAGAAGCTCCTGGATTTCCATCCCGGGGCAGTCGGCATATCTTTGCGGAATATCGATCCGCTCGGCAACAAGACCGCCTCATTGGTTCCCCATTTCTCCGTTGCGGTGCGCATGACCGCGGCCCTCATGCCGCGGGCATGGATTATCGCAGGGGGGACCGGTTTTTCCCTCTTCCCGGAGAGATTGATGCAGGAACTGCCTGAAATCCATTACGGTCTCATCGGTGAGGCCGAGCTGTCATTACCCGCCCTGCTCTCTTCCCCCGGGAATCCGCCTCCGTTAAAAGGGCTCTGCGTGAGGAAGGGCGACAGGATTAAAATAACCCCTCCATCGCGCGCATTTGACATGGCGCACTACCGGCCCCCTGACAGGGAGCTGCTCGATCCCTCCCGCTACCTTGATATTAATTCCTATGTCCCTGCCATAGGTATTGAAACCAAACGGGGCTGCCCTTTTACCTGCGCCTATTGCGTGTACCCGAAGCTGCAGGGTAAAAAGGTACGGCGCCGTCCCCCTGCGGCGGTTGTGGATGAGATCGAAATGCTGCACAAGGAATATGGCATCGGGCGTTTCCATTTCACCGATCCGGTCTTGAATATCCCCTGCGGCCACCTGGAAGAGATCAGCGAAGAGATCATCCGGAGGAAGTTGAAGGTCAAATGGGACGGCTTCATGAGGGAGGACCATCTGAACGAAAAAAACGCGCTCCTCTTTGAGAAAGCAGGATGCGAGTGCTTTTCCTTTTCCCCTGACGGCCTCTGCCGTGAATCTCTTGAAGCACTGGGGAAGAAGCTCAGCGAGCCTGATATCCTGAAGGCGGCACGCATCGTTGCCGGGACAGATGCGATCAGCGTATATCACTTCATGGTAAACGTTCCGGGTGAAACTGAAGAGACCTGCGAAAAAAGCGTCCGGATGCTGGAACGGATATACAACCTGCACAGCAGGAAGAGAAACCTCGGCACGATCGTACTGAACAATATCCGCATTCTGCCCGGCACACGCATCGAAGCGAGGGCCCTGGCAGAGGGAGTCATAACAGAGGGAACAGACCTCCTCTATCCTGTTTATTTTAATCCGCCGCCTTTCGACACCCTCCGGTACAGGCTCGAAACAATGCATTTCCACAGGAACGTATTCATGTGGCAGGAGATACGATGAAGATACTTTTACTGGAGCATCCGCGGAGCGTAACCCTTGAGCGGTGCAACGATATCGCGAACACGCCGCTCTCCTCATGCCTCCTCACCGGGTATGCTGCGGGCATGCTGAAAAGCAAGGGGCACGATGTGGAGATCGTGGAGAGCTACTTGGACAAGCTCTCTTACGAGGAAATAGGGAAAGCTGTAAGCGCTGCAAAGCCCGATATTCTCGGTGTTCACATGGTGTATCACTGGAAAGAGGACCATGCCCTCTTCGATTTCCTCAGACGTACAAAAAGTGAACGCCTGTCCCCTGCAATCACCGCTTACGGGTTTTACCCGACCGTCGCTTTTGAGAGCGTATTGAAACAATGCCGGGCCATTGATTCAATCATCATCGGGGAGCCGGAAATGCCTTTTGCCGGACTGGCCTCTGCGGTCTCACCAGGGCGCCCTGCCCCGCGTATCCCCGGGCTTGCTGTCCGGGACGAATCAGGCGGCATCAGTTGCCTGAAGCAAAGGCCTGCAGAAAATCTCGATGAGTTCCCGTTTCCGGTGCGCACTGAGGCCTTGTACCGCCTGCCTGAAGTGAACCTCCTGGGGAGCAGGGGATGCTACGGGAAATGCACCTTTTGCTATATCAATTCCCTCTATGGTCCGGGGCCCTCATGGCGCGGCCGGGGCCCCGAAAATATCATTGAGGAGATTGACGGCGTCATGGCGGACAGGGGGGCGCGTGATTTCTATTTTACCGATCCGAATTTTTTCGGACCAGGGCAGAGGGGGCAGGAAAGGGCGTTGCGTATCGCCTCCCTTCTCAAGCCCAGGAATGTCAGGTTCGGGATCGAAGGCAGGGTCAATGACATCCATGATGAAGCTATCGGCGCATTGGTAGAAGCCGGCCTCCGTCATATCCTCATCGGGCTTGAGAGCGGGAGGGATGAATCCCTCAAACGCATGAATAAAATGACTACCGTGGCCCAGAATGAGAGGGCGCTGGGCATTCTCCGGAAACACGGGGTGGAGCCGAATGTCGGGTTCATCATGTTCGAGCCTGATTCCTCGCCGGCCGACATCCGTGTAAATCTTGAGTTCCTGAAGAGGAACGACCTGCTCAGGAACCTCCCGGTCACTGCGAATGTGCTTTACCATCACCAGATAATCCTGGAGGGGACGCAGGCATATCACCACCTGAGGAAAGAGGGCCGCATAGATACGCCCTCCTCTTCCTATGAGGGCACTGCGTATTTTAAAAACCCTGCAGTGGCAACTCTTGCCGATATGATGAGGCAGGTAACCAATATCCTCTTTTCGTGCATGGAAGGCATCTGGAGCGGACGTGTTATAGAACCGCCCGGCTCCCGGGAACGATATGCACGGGCAAACCGTCTGCTGGTGGAGTTATTTGAAAACAGCCTGAGTGCGCTTGAAAAAGGAGAGCGGCTCAGCAGGGAGGAGGTGACATCGCTCGTTCAGGGAGCCGGGAGGGAAATAGCGGGAATATTAAAGGCATTACCCGCGTAATATTTGATAATTACAAGTACACGTTGACAAATGAAGTAATGAGTTATATAGTAAGGTATTCAGGTGCGCAAAGCTTAATAGGGAATCCCGTGAGGGCTCATGAATTGCCCGAACCGGGAGCGGTCCCGCCGCTGTAACCGGGGACGAAAGCCGCCATCGCCACTGTCCAAAACGGATGGGAAGGCCGGCAAGTAGGTTGGGGTCCCCAGAAAGTCACAGACTTTTTGGGGTTCCGTTGATGAACCGGGAGCCAGAAGACCTGCCTGGAAAGACAGTGAACGGTAATCAGTAATCGGTGGTCAGCAAAAAAATCAACCGACACTGAAAACTGACACCGGACACTACAAAGGCCTTCTCGCGGATAGAAGGTGAGGATGAAGTGAAACAGGGTGCAATCCTCAAGGCATTTTGCCTTGGGGATTTTTTATTTTAAGGAGGATAAAATGACGCAGTTGGAGAGAGCAGCACGAGGAGAGGTTACCGGGGAGATCAAGACCGTCGGAGAGAATGAGGGGGTAAACGTCGAGCTTGTGAGGGAGTATGTAGCATCCGGCAAGCTGGTGATCCCGGCAAACAAGAACAGGAAACAAAGAACCGTGGGTATCGGCAAAGGATTGCGGACAAAGGTGAACGCATCTATCGGCACGTCAACCGACATTGCCGACATCCGGATGGAGGTGGAAAAAGCGAAGATAGCCGAGCGTTACGGCGCCGATACGCTTATGGATTTGAGTGTGGGCGGCGATATCGCCGGCATCAGGAAGGCGGTAATGGACTCCATAAGCCTGCCCATAGGGACGGTCCCCCTCTACGAGGCCTTTGCAATGGCCATAGAGAAATACGGCGCTGCCGTCAACATGCCTGCCGAGCTTCTCTTCGAGATTACCGAAAAGCAGTGCGAAGAGGGCGTTGCTTTCATGGCGATCCACTGCGGCATCAACAGGAAGACCGTCGAGATGCTCAGGAAACAGCACTACCGCTATGGAGGGCTCGTCTCAAAGGGCGGCTCTTACATGGTCGCGTGGATGGAGCACAACAATAAAGAGAACCCCCTTTACGAGCATTTTGACAGAGTGGCCGCGATACTGAAGAAACATGACACGGTCCTGAGCCTCGGGAACGGGTTCAGAGCCGGCGCGATCCATGATTCAACGGACAGGGTGCAGATCCAGGAACTGCTCATCAACTGCGAACTTGCCGAAATCGGCAGGGAGACGGGCTGCCAGACTATGGTGGAGGGCCCCGGGCACATCCCGATCAACGAGATAGAAGCGAATATCATCATGGAGAAAAGGATGAGCGGCGAATCTCCCTTTTATATGCTGGGCCCCATCACCACGGATATAGCGCCCGGGTACGACCATATTACCGCTGCAATAGGGGCTGCCCTTTCATCGTCGTTTGGAGCGGATTTTATATGCTACGTGACCCCTTCCGAGCATCTCGGACTGCCGTTCCCGGAAGACGTCAGGGAGGGAGTCATCGCATCCAGGATTGCCGCGCATGTAGGGGACATGATCAAACACAAGAACATGAATGCCGATAAAATCATGGCAAAGGCTCGGCGTGACATGAGATGGGATACCCAGTTCTCCCTGTGCATTGATGCCGAACGCGCACGGGAAATAAAGACCAGGAGGGGGAACGGCAGCGACCATTCATGCACCATGTGCGGCAGGTTCTGCGCAAATGATATACTGAAAGGCATATTCGAAAAGGATATGGCGGGATCGGACAAAAAGTAAATGACGGGCAAAGGCAGCAGGATTATTTTCGTTATCGGGGGGGCGCGGAGCGGCAAGAGCAGCTTCGCCCTCTCGAGTGCTTCCGCCCTGCGCGGCAGCAAGGCGTACATTGCGACCGCCCAGGCTCTGGACGGCGAAATGGCGGAGAGGATAAGGAAGCATAAAGAAGAGCGGCCGGAAGAGTGGAGCACGCTCGAGGAGCCGCTCAAGGTAGCCGGCCTGCTCAAAAATATCCGCAGCAGCTATGATGTGGTCCTTATCGATTGCCTCACGCTCTGGCTCTCGAATGTGCTGCTCGGCAACGAAGAGGGATTAACGGATACCATCGATGAATTCATCTCAGCTCTCCGCGAATGCACGGCGGCCTCGGTATATATTGTATCGAACGAGGTGGGGCTGGGCCTTGTCCCCGATAATGCCCTGGCGCGGAAATTCCGGGACATCTCGGGCGAGCTGAACCAGAGGGTTGCAGGCATTGCGGATGAGGTATATCTCGTGGTTGCAGGTATGCCTTTGAAAATAAAGTAGACGGCGCAATGCGGGCTGCTGCACTGAAAGAGGAGAGAACAGAATGGAATTACTGAACAGCACGTTAAAAAACATCAAACCGGTTGATGAAAGCTGGTATGCCATTGCGCAGAAACATCTGGACAACCTTACAAAGCCCCCGGGAAGTCTCGGGAGGCTTGAGGAATTTGCGGGGCAACTTGTTGCGATAACGGAGAACAGGAGCCCCCTCCTGGACAAGAAGGTCATTTTCACTTTTGCGGGAGACCACGGAATTACCGAAGAGGGGGTATCGGCTTACCCTAAGGAGGTGACGCCCCAGATGGTCTTTAATTTCATCAGGGGCGGGGCAGGCATAAATGTCCTTGCGCGCCATGCCGGCGCTGAAATCGTTGTCGTGGATATCGGAGTCGATTATGATTTCGGAGAGCTTAACGGATTGATCAATACAATGAAAGTCGTGAAGGGGACTAGAAATTTCGCCAAAGGCCCTGCCATGACCGGAAAAGAAGCGATCAAATGTATCGAAGTGGGGATCACCATTGCAAACGGCTACGCAAAAAAGGGGCATAAGATATTCGGGACCGGAGATATGGGGATCGGCAATACCACCCCATCGAGCGCCATTGCAGCGGTCCTGACCGGCAACCCGGTCGCCAAGGTGACCGGCAAAGGCACAGGCATCACCGATGAATCGCTGATGAGAAAGATCAGGGTGATCGAGAATGGCATCAAGCTCAACAAACCGAATCCCGACGACGCGGTTGACGTGCTCGCAAAGGTCGGCGGGGCGGAGATCGGCGGAATCGCGGGACTGGTGCTCGGGGCGGCCTCGAACAGGATCCCGGTGATTATCGACGGATTTATTTCCACAGCCGGTGCGCTTATCGCTTATTGCATCGAGCCTAAGACAAGAGACTACATGTTTGCCGCGCACAATTCGGTCGAAGTAGGGCACACGGCAATACTTGCCGAAATGGGGCTGAAACCTATTCTTGATCTGGGTCTCAGGCTCGGGGAAGGCACCGGTGCTGCCCTTGCCATGCTCATGATAGAGGCGGGGCTGAAGATTTATAAGGAAATGGCGACTTTCGGAGAGGCCGGGGTTTCGAATGAAATACTCAATTAGGAGCGGTTATTAGGTTATTTACGCGCACTTGAGTATGAGTAAGGGGACAGTCCCTATTTACCAAAGTCGTAGAATAGGGACTGCCCCCAGCGCACGATGAATAACAATAAACAACTTGTTTAAAATGATGAAGCATATACTCCTTGCATTCCAATTTCTTACCATAGTACCGATAAGGGTAAGCGGCACGGTATCGGAAAGAGATATTGCCAGGTCAGCCGCTTTCTTCCCGCTGGTCGGCGCCTTTCAGGGATTGCTTGCCGCTCTTGCCGCCCTGCTGCTGATAAAAGTCTTCCCCCCGGATATAACCAGCGGGCTCGTGCTTCTGCTGTTGACAGCCAGCAGCGGGGGCTTTGATCTGGACGGGCTTGCTGATATGGCTGACGCACTATCGGTCAAAGCAACAGGGAATGCGCAGGCCGATCAGGAGCGGCGGCTCGCTGTAATGAAAGACAGTTCAATAGGCGCAATGGGAGTGCTCGCGCTGATCATGTCGATCCTCCTGAAATTCCTTTTTATACACCGGCTCTTTTTGGACAACTCCATTTTCACCGGCGCCTCCGTGCTGTTCCTCATGCCGGTATTTTCGAAGTGGATCACGGTCCCTGCCATGTATCACGGCATATCCGCTCGAAGGGACGGGCTGGGCCGGATATTCCTGAACAATGTCAAAAAAAATACCGTGGCTTTTGCATCCGCATTACTGTTACTTATTTATATAGCAGTTGCCGAACTGCATTTATCAAAAGCATACGGGCAAGGCAGTATAACATTGTTTTTCATTCTGTTTGCGCTGTTTTACTTATTGAGCTTTTTATCGGTAAGGTTTTCTGCAAAGAGGTTCGGGGGGCTTACCGGAGATGTTTTCGGCGCACTGAGTGAAATATCTGAAATTTTATTTTTGGCGGTCATTACACTATGGTTACAACACTTTATCTGATCCGGCACGGGGAAACCGAGGGGAGCGGAACAAAATGCTACAAGGGAAGCATTGATGTTCCCCTGTCCGCAAGGGGAATCGAGCAGATCACAAGAGCAGCCGGATTTCTGGTCAAAGAGATCAGACATGCGGCCGCTTCAAAATACCTGGGCTATTTAAAAGATATCCACGGTACGGATTCGCAGCAGCCCGCTGTCAGCGATACGATGCCGGCAGATTCCGGGAAAGCGCTTGCTGCTGTCTACTGTTCCAACCTCACCAGGGCTGTAAAGAGCGCCGAGATAATCGCCGCCCCCTACGGTTTGGAGCCCATTGTCACCCCCGACCTGAGGGAGAGGAGCTTCGGCATATGGGAAGGCATGTCGTTTACCGAAATAAAAGAGAAGTATCCTGTCGAATTCGAGGCATGGGCGGACAATCCGCTCAAGTACAGCCCTATAAACGGGGAGAACACCATCGAGGTAAAAGAGAGGGTCATCAATTCCCTGAAAAGCATACTGGCCGGACATAACGGCGAAAACATAGCGATTGTCGCACATGGCGGCATCAACCGGATAATCCTCTGCCATATTATGGGGATCCCCCTCGAAAACATCTTCAGGATAGAGCAGAGTTTTGCCTCTGTCAACATCATAGAATTCTGGGAGAAATACCCGGTAGTGAAAGGGTTGAATTTAACCCCGGATTATTACGGAGATAAAAAGTGAGATATTATTTAAGAGCGCTCCTTGAAGATAGAAAAGCGGATGGGAGGCCCTTTGACTAAGGCATTGATGATACAGGGGACAGGTTCAGGCGCGGGCAAAAGTCTTGTCACCGCAGCCTTCTGCAGAATTTTCCGGGATATGGGCATAAATGTAGCGCCGTTCAAGTCCCAGAATATGGCCCTGAACTCCTTTATAACGATCGAAGGCGGGGAAATCGGCAGGGCGCAGGCACTTCAGGCAGAAGCCGCACGGGTCGAGCCTACCGTAGATATGAATCCCATATTGCTCAAAGTATCCGGGGAAACAGGCTCTCAGGTGATCATCCACGGAAAGGTCCACGATACCATGAGGGCACAGGAATATTATGCGTACAGAAAGGAAGCCTGGAAAGCCGTAAAAGCATCGTACAGAAGGCTTTCCCGGAAGCATGACCTGATAGTGATCGAAGGGGCGGGGAGCCCCGCAGAGATAAATCTCATGGATGTGGATATTGTAAACATGGCTGTTGCAAAACATGCGCAAGCGCCGGTAATCCTTATCGGCGACATAGATAAGGGAGGGGTCTTCGCCTCGCTTTACGGGACGATCAAGCTCCTCGGCAGGGACAGCAGGTATATCAAGGCATTCATCATCAATAAATTCCGGGGGGACATCGCCATCCTCAGACCGGGACTTGACATGATAGGGCACAAGACCGGCAGGCCGGTAATAGGCGTACTGCCCTATGTGCACGATATCGGCCTGCCTGAGGAAGATGGTCTTGCACTCTATAAAAACCCCCGGTTCAAAACTCAGGCCCCCCCCGGCAAATCAAAACCAGGGGCAATAAAGATTGTCGTCGCCAGGCTGAAATACATTTCCAATTTCACCGATTTTGATCCGTTTATCTGCGAGCCTGACGTTGAGCTCCTCTACTCCAGCAACCCGGCCGATATTGAGAATGCAGATATTGTCATCATCCCCGGCTCGAAAAACACCGTAAAAGACCTCATGAGCCTGAGGGAACAGGGACTCGAGGAGAGCATAAAGCGGGCATATGCAAAAGGCATCCAGATAATCGGGGTATGCGGCGGGTACCAGATGCTGGGCAAGAAGCTCTTCGATCCCAACTGTGTTGAAAGCTCCTGCAAAGATATTGACGGCATAGGACTGCTGAATGTAGAGACAACTTTCGAGAGAACAAAAACAACATGCCGGGTCGAAGCGGAAATGACCCAGGGAAAATCCGGCACTGAAGCGCCCCTTAAAGGCTATGAAATCCATATGGGTGAAACCAGGGGAGACACAGGTCTCTTCAGGGTGAAACGGACGGATGATCCCCATCACGTCAGCTCAGGGACCCTTGACGGCTCACGAAATAGAAACTGCTGGGGCACTTATATCCACGGTCTTTTCGATAACGACCTGTTCAGAAGGGATGTTTTAAACAACATCCGGGAGCAAAAAGGGCTGCGCAGCATTGACAGCTCCTGCTCATATTCCGATTTGAAAGAGAAGGCGCTCGATAATCTCGCACGCATGGTGAGGGAGAACGTAGACATGGATTTCGTAAAGAGGGAGGTAAAGCTATGACATTCCCGTCCCCTTACTCAACCTGCGTTCTCCATCCTTATATACTGGGACTTGCGTTCCTGGTGGACCTCGCCATAGGCGATCCCCGATGGCTGCCCCACCCGGTAAGGCTTATCGGCAGCGCCATAAGCGCAACGGAGAGGATGCTCAGAGCTTTTTTCAAAACCCCTTCCCGGGAAAAACTGGCGGGGGGTCTCCTGGTGCTGTTTATCACCATTCCGGCCTTTCTCATTACCGCGCTCATATGCGGGCTGCCGGGCATGTTCTCCAACCCGGTCGCAGCGCTCTTCGGGACAGTAGCGCTTATCTATCTGACCTCAACAACCATCGCGGTACATGAGCTCATCGGTTCCGCACGGCTCGTGATCCGGGCGGTCAGGGGAAAAAGCATTGAAGAGGCCAGGCATAAGCTGAGCATGCTAGTAGGCCGCGATACCAACAACCTCTCTTATGAGGATATCCTGAGGGCCACAACGGAAACCCTTGCCGAAAACCTTTCGGACGGCATTATAGCCCCCGTATTCTATCTGGCAACCGGCGGGCTCCCTCTTGCCATGACATACAAGGCGATCAACACGCTGGACTCAATGGTCGGCTACAAGAACGATACATACAGATACTTCGGGTGGGCAGCAGCACGGCTTGACGATATCGCGAACTACATCCCCGCACGGATCACCGGCCTTCTCATTGCGGTCTCCGTTTTTTTTCTCGCCCTGTTCACAGGCAGCGGCAATCCTATAGCAGCGACCCGTTCCTCTCTTGCTGTTATGGCGCGTGACGGCAGAAAACATACAAGCCCCAACAGCGGCATACCCGAAGCCGCCATGGCAGGCGCGCTCGGGATCAGAATGGGGGGGCCGTCGACCTATGGAGGCATTCCGGTAAACAAGCCCTTTATCGGGGATTCAAAAACAGGGGGCAGCGCGGATAATTACCTGATCGCATCCAAAGATGCAATAAGCATAGTAAAGATTACGTCTCTTTTAGGAATCAGTATTGCATTATTAATTTTATCGCTGAGGGGGCCGGCATGATTCGGGAAGCTCATGGCGGGAACTTATACAGGCTTGCGGAAAAGCTCGGGGTGGATGAAGGCGAAATACTGGATTTCAGCGCATCGATCAACCCGCTCGGGGTCCCCAAAAGTGTTGTCTCGGAGATAAGGGATACCGTGAAATATCTCTGCAACTATCCGGACCCCGACACAAAGCAGCTCAGATTATGGATCGCGAAGGACCTCATCATAAATCCCCAATCGATCATCTGCGGCAACGGCAGCACCGAGCTCATCTATCTCGTTGCACGGGCCCTGAAGCCCGAAAGGGTGCTTATACCCGCCCCGACGTTTTCCGAATATGAGAGGGCTGTCTATAGCCGGAAGAAAATTATTCATTTCCCCCTCTATGAGAAAGACGGCTTCGCGCTCGATCCCGGCGAGTTTATTTCCGCAATGGCCGGGGGCGTCTCTCCGGCATCGTACAAATCCTCATTAACGACATCGATCGATATGGCATTTATATGCAATCCCAATAATCCCACAGGCAGCCTGCTCAAGAGAGAAGATTTGCTGAAAATAGCAGAGGCTGCGAAGAGCCTTAAATGCTACCTTGTCGTCGATGAGGCGTTTATCGATTTCACGCCCGAAGATTCGATCGTCAGGGAGGTTGAGAACAACCCCTATCTCGTCGTATTGAGATCCTTGACAAAGTTTTATGCGCTTTCAGGACTCAGGATCGGTTACGGCGTCATACCGCTCACGCTCCTCGATATCATAAAGGAACACCGCGAACCATGGACAGTGAATACGCTTGCGCAAACAGCGGGAATTGCGGCCCTTAATGACAGCGCATACAGGGACGAGACCTTCAAGGTCATAAGAAATGAGAAAAAGACCCTTGAGGACGGGTTCAGGCTCCTGGGCATCGACTACTTCCCGTCCGCGGTCAACTACTACTTGATTAAGCTGAATAACGCACAGGAAATGGTCGCTGCGCTCAGGAATAGAGGAATAATGGTAAGGGACTGCTCCAATTTCAAAGGCCTTAATGAGACGTTCATCAGGGTGGCAGTGAAAGCCAACAAGGATAATATGTGTTTGCTTCAGGAGCTCGCGAATTTATGCATGGCGTAATAATAGCCGGTACGCACAGCGGCTGCGGCAAGACGACCGTAACTATCGGCCTGCTTGCGGCGTTAAAGAGAAAAGGGCTGGAAGTCCAGTCATTCAAGGCAGGGCCTGATTTCATAGACTCCGGCATTCACCGGCTCATTACCGGAAGGCCGTCCAGGAACCTCGATATCTGGATGTGCGGAAAGGACAATGTGACCGGCTGCTTCCAGAGATATACCGCGGACGCTGACATTGCGGTTGTCGAGGGGGTAATGGGCATGCATGACGGGGCCTTCAGCACAGCCCATCTGGCCCTCCTGCTCGGGCTGCCCGTTATCCTCGTTGTAGATGCATACGGCATGGCCGAAAGCGCAGGGGCGGTGGTGAAGGGATTTATTGAATATAGTAACGAGTTAAAAGATAAAAAAGACACAGAAGACTTGTCACTCGCTACTTGTCACTCGTCACTGCCTTCAGACTCGTCACTTAATTGGGCCGGCGTTATCTTCAACCGCGTGGCCTCGGACAACCATTATAAAAGACTTAAAAGCAGCATCCGTGATATACCTGTTTTAGGATACCTGCCGAGAAGCCTGGATTTTGAGATCCCGCACAGGCACCTCGGGCTCATCGCTGCCGAGGAGAACCCGATCTCCGGAGAGAATTTAGAAAGGCTTGCCGATGCGGTTACAGAGCATATAGATATCGAGCAGATAAGAGAGACCGTCGACAGTCCCCGGTCCCCGCGCTCCAGTCAAGAAAGGCGGAATAAAGACTACGGATTATCGACTGCCGACCGCCGACTGTTAAGGATTGCCGTCGCCTACGATAAGGCATTTTGCTTCTATTATGAGGACAACCTGGACATGCTCAGGGATGCGGGGGCTGAAATTATCAAATTCAGTCCCCTATCCGACAAACGCATTCCCGGTGAGGCTGATGCCGTCTACATCGGCGGGGGGTACCCGGAGCTCCACACGGATGAGTTATCCCGGAATACCTCGATGCTCGAGTCGGTCAGAGAGTGGGCCTGCTCCGGCAAGCCGCTCTATGCCGAATGCGGGGGGTTGATGTATCTGTCGCAAGGCATTCACGATTTCGAGGGCGGCTTCTTCAGAATGGCCGGGGCATTCCCGTTTGAGACACAGATGAGGAAGGGAAGAGCGCATCTCGGCTATAGAGAGATCGTCCTGAAAGAGGATTGCATCACGGGGAGAAAGGGCGGCGTATGCAGGGGGCACGAGTTCCACTATTCGGAAATCATAGAAGACCGTGATGCGTCAAGCGTAATGGGTAATGAGTTAACGGATAAAGACAACGAGTCCTTGGACGCATCACGCATCACGCATTACGCATCACGGTCTTTAACTTTGTGTTACTCGTTACTTGATAGTACTGGACAGGAGCTTCAGGATGAGGGCTACAGCATAAAGAGGACTCTTGCAAGTTATATCCATATCCACTTTGGGAGCAATCCCTGCATTGCTGATAATTTTTTAAACTTTATCAAGGAGAGGTAATGGAGAGCATAATACTCATCGGGCACGGCAGCCCGAAAAAAGATGCCAACAAGCTTGAGCTTATGGGAAAGATGCTGCACAGCATGCTTCATGCGGGGTGCACGGGCGATTGCGTAAAAGTCGCGTACCTGCAGTTTGCAGAGCCTGATATCATGGGCGCCATAGAAGAATGCGCCCGGGGCGGGGCGAAAAAGATAATCCTCCATCCGTTTTTCTTAAGCGCGGGAATGCATGTGACAAAAGATATTCCCGGGATGATAAAGGAGGCTGAAGGCCTCTACCCGGATGTGAAATTTATCTATACCGAGCCCATCGGCATTCACGAAAAGCTGGTCCAAATTGTGATGGAAAGGATAGACAGCGCTGACAAGCTCGTTCCGGAGGACATCGAGAAGAGGAGCTTTGAAATAATATCCGAAGAGACTGACTTCAGCGCCATACCTGTCGAACAGTGGCCGATAATAAAGCGGGTCATCCATGCCACCGCTGACTTTGAATTCAAGAAAACGCTCGTCTTTCACCGGGATGCCATTACAACGGGTCTCAACGCCATCAAGGCAGGGAAAACGATCCTCACCGATATCGAGATGGTGAAAACAGGGATAAATAAAAGATGGCTTGAGCGGTGGGGTGGAAAAGTCGTCTGCGCCATCTCCGATGAAGACGTTATACGGACCTCCGGAGAGACAGGGAAGACCCGTGCAGAGATAGCCATTGAGAGGGGGCTCAGCGACAGCACTACAGGCATTATAGCCATAGGGAATGCGCCGACAGCGCTCTTAAAGGCTATCGAGGTGCTTAAGAATACCAACCACTCTTCATCTGCTGCCCACAGCAGTCCCCTGGTCGTCGGGGTTCCTGTCGGGTTCGTCAAGGCATACGAGTCGAAGGTTATGCTTGCAGCACAGAGCTTTCCCTTTATTACGAATTTAAGCAGAAAGGGCGGCACTCCTGTGGCGGTGGCGATTGTCAATGCGTTATTAAAGATGGCGGGAGGAGGTGATAAGAAATGAGATAGCAAAGCCGGAGAATTCGTGAAGCGCAAAAAATCCGGGGAATGAAGAAGCGGAAAGGGGTGAAAATCCCCTGCTGTCTCGCAGCCGTGAAAGGAACGAAAGCCCCAAGTTAATAGCCACTGTTCGCATTAGGCGGATGGGAAGGCGGGTGAGTAGGGAGCCCTGAGCCGGAAGACCTCTCATTCCCAAAACCTCGATGAAAGGAGAAAAGATGTTTAAAAAAACTATTGTTGTATTGTTGTGGTCAGGATTGGCTTTTGCAGCCCATCCGCTTATCACAGACGACACAGGCACACAGGGCAAGGGAAAATGTCAGCTCGAACTTAATGGAGAGTACGGGCATGAAAATGAAAACGGGATCGTAGAGAGCACGACCAATATTGCGACAGCGCTGACCTACGGGATAGTAGACAATATCGATGTGGTCCTCGGCATCCCCTATCAGTATATAAGAATAAGGGATTCAGAGAGCACAGCAAGACATGACGGGATCTCGGATGTGTCCATTGATTTGAAATGGCGCTTTTATGAAAAAGACGGCCTTAGTTTTGCATTAAAGCCGGGCATTACCCTTCCCACAGGTGACGATGAAAGAGGACTGGGCGCCGGAAGGACAACATACGGCCTGTATTTCATTACCACAAGGGAAATGAAGCCATGGGCATTCCATCTTAACCTTGGATATAGAAGGAATGAAAACAAGCTCAATCAAAGAAAAGACATCTGGCATGCCTCCCTTGCAGGAGAGACAGGGGTTGCGAAAGACCTTAAGGCAGTTGTAAATATCGGTGTTGAGAGAAATCCCGGGGAGGAAACAACTACCCATCCTGCGTTCATCCTCGGAGGTTTTATCTATTCTCTTAATGAACAGTTGGATATCGACGCCGGAGTTAAAGCCGGGCTCAACAAGGCCGAGACGGACTACTCCCTGCTCGCAGGGCTAACGTACAGGTTTTAGGAGGCAAAAATGAAAATTCAAAATTTAAAAATAAGAATTCAGGTCTTTATTCCCGTGCTGTTTGGATGCTTTTTGTTCACCGGCAACGCTTATGCCATGCATATCTCGGAGGGGATATTGCCGTGGAATTGGGCGGCGTTGTGGTTTGTCGTTGCAGCGCCGTTTGTCGCTGTTGGATTGCATAGGTTAAAGAAGCTTTCAAATACCGACCTCTCATTCAAGCCTCTTGTCGGACTGATGGCCGCTGTTGTATTCATCATTTCGTGCATGCCCATACCCGTGCCTACGGCAGGCACCTGCTCCCATCCATGCGGAACAGGGATGTCCGGGATACTTCTCGGCCCGACCATCAGCATACTGATTACCGCCGTGGCCCTGCTTATCCAGGCGCTCTTCCTTGCCCACGGCGGGCTCAGCACATGGGGAGCGGATATAGTATCAATGGGCATTATGGGCTCCTTGGCGGGATTCCTGACTTTCAGGGCATTGCGGGCAATAAAAATAAATATACCGATCGCGGGCTTCATGGCAGGGTTGCTTGCTGACTGGGCAACATACATTACAACATCGGTGGAGCTTGCATCCGGCATAAAAGGAGACTCTCCCTTTATGCCCCTTTTCTGGAAAATACTCATCGCCTTCATCCCGACACAACTGCCTCTGGGTATCCTTGAAGGGGCGATGACTGCAGGCATGGTGGTCCTTCTCTATAAGAAGCGGCCTGACCTGCTTGTAAAAATGCGCGTACTAAAACCGGAGGAGGTGGCGGCATGAGAATTCAGGATTCAAGATTCAAAATTCAAAATTACAGGATAATGTTTTTAATTATTTTTTTACTCATCACTTGTTACTCGTCACTCGTTACCGCCGCTGAGAAATGGCCGGGCGTTGATGAGTCTGTAGTCGAAAAATACGCAAAAGAGCATGGTAGAGAGGCGATGACGCCCTTAATAAACACTGACCAGGGTGACCTCCTCCTCTTTGTATTCCTCCTTGCAGGGACAATCGGAGGGTTTGCGGCAGGCTATTACTGGAGGATACTTATGGTTGAAAAAACGCCCAGAATCAACGGGGATAAGCAAAAAACAACAGGTTAACGTTACTATTAGGATGTGCGGGCTACCTGAACATAGTCCGCGCATCTTCAGGTTTACGTGAGGATTAAATGGAACTATTTTCTGAATACTTTAAAAAAGACAACTTGTTTTCAAGGATCGACGCAAGGGTGAAGCTCCTTGCCGCCCTGACCCTTCTCGTAATGGTCTTAAGTTATAAGGGCTTTGCCTTTCCCTTGCTTATGGCGTTGCTCTGTCTCTTTTTCTGTATCAAGATGAGGATACCGTCAAGGGTCTTTATCCTGAGGTTTTCGGAACCCCTGTTCATTGCCGCTGTAGTCCTTCTTCTGAAATTCTTCTTTTCAGGAGAGGATGTTCTCTTCTCTATGAACATCATGGGCGCCAGGATTGCCGGCCATAAAGATGGACTCATGGATGGCTTACAGATAGCAAGCAGAATGTTAGGCGCCGTATCCGTCGTTGCCGTCCTGGGGTTCTCCACGCCATTCACCGAATTTATGGCCGGCCTTTCATGGCTCAGGGTTCCAAGGGGTTTTATAGAAATATTGATGTTTGCATACAGATATATCTTTGTGCTCTTTGAAGATGCAATGGTCATTTACAATGCCCAAAAAAATCGCCTCGGTTATTCAAATGTCAGGCGAGGATTAAGCTCCTTCGGCGTCCTGGCGGGTTCTTTAACCCTCAAGGCATTTGAGCAGAGCCAGAATGTCACGGTGTCAATGGTCCAGCGGGGATATGACGGCAATATGCCGGCCCTGAAACACAAGCCTTTCAGGGCATCCGAGATTGTTTTCTCGACCCTGTTTCTCATCGTTATGGGGGTTGCATGGAGCATCTAGTCAGGTTGGCAGTCAAAGTGGATTCCTTCAAATATCCGGACGGGACCCATGCCCTGTCCGATATTCACCTTGAGATAAAAAGGGGGGAATTCATCGGCATACTGGGGTCGAACGGATCGGGGAAAACGACGCTCCTCAAAATAATGGACGGCCTGATAAAGGATTTCAAAGGCTGCGTTCAGCTTGACGGAAAGGATATCAGGAAATTATCGCCGAAGGAGATTTATAAAAAGGTCGGCCTCGTCTTTCAGAACCCGGATGACCAGCTCTTCGCTCCTACCGTATACGAGGATGTGGCCTTCGGCCCCATCAACATGGGCTTCGCTGAGAAGGAAGTCGCGCGGAGGATAAAGGATGCGCTCAAGGACGTCGAAATGGACGGTTCTGCAAAAAAATCCATCCACAACCTGAGCTATGGACAGAAAAAGAGGGTGTGCATCGCAGGGCTCCTTGCAATGGGGCATGAAATACTGCTCCTGGATGAACCGACCGCGGGATTGGACCCCATGGGAGAATACAAGATGATGCACCTCCTGACAAGGCTGAACAAGGAAAGGGGGGTAACCATCGCCATGGCTACTCACAGCGTCGATATGGTCCCGCTCTTCCTGCACAAGCTCTATATCCTGAGCAAAGGCAGCATTATGAGAAGCGGCACACCTGAGGATGTATTCACGGCCCCCGAGGAGATGACGCAGGTAAAGCTCAGGCTTCCCCAGATTGCCGAATTGATCTATAAGCTGAAGCACGAGGACAATATCCCTTTCGGGAAAGTCCCGCTTACCGTCGGTGAAGCGCGGAGGGAAATCATAAAGGCCGTAATGGGTAATGCGTAATGAGTGATGTGAAAAGATACAGGAGAAATGTTATTTGCACTTTTGTTTTTACCCGTTACCCATCACGCCTTGCGGATTACGGTTTTTATGCGTAAAGGATACATACAGGTTTACACCGGCAATTGCAAGGGCAAGACTACCGCTGCACTGGGCCTTGCATTGAGGGCTGCGGGCGCGGGGCTCAGGGTGTTCATTGCGCAGTTCATAAAAAAGAGGAGATGCAGCGAGCATAAAGCCCTTGAGAGATTTTCCGATTTAATCACTGTTAAGCAATACGGCACAGGCTTCTTGAGAGGCAAAAGGCCCAAGGCGGCAATCGATTCTGCGAGAAAAGGATTCGCAGAGGTCAGCGAGATAATCACATCCGGGGAATATGATGTGGTAATACTCGATGAAGTAAATGTTGCGACACACAACAATCTTTTTAGCGTTGAAGAGCTTTTGGCTTTACTGGACGCGAAGCCCTCACCGGTTGAACTGATACTTACCGGCAGATATGCGGATGAAAGGGTTGTCGACAAAGCTGACCTTGTGACGGAAATGAGGGAAATAAAGCATTATGCAAGGAAGGGGGTAAAGGCAAGGGTAGGAATAGAATGTTAGCAGACAGACGGAAAATACTCCGCTCAGGATATACGACCGGGGCCTGCGCTGCGGCAGCGGCAAAAGCGGCGGCACTAAAGTTAATGAGCTCAGAGTTTGAAGTTCAGGGTTCGGGAAAGGTACAAACCGTTGAGATTCCTTTTCCTGACGGCAGTAGAGTTAAGTTTAAGATCAATAACTCCGAGCTCATAACTCATAACTCCAAACTCGCAGCATGGGCATCTGTGATCAAGGACGCAGGGGATGACCCCGACGTCACCAATGGGGCGGAAATAGTGGCGGAAGTCACCTTAAAAGAGAGTAACGAGCCACTAACAATAAAGGGCGGAAAAGGTGTCGGGGTTATGACAAAGCCCGGATTATCCATGCCGGTCGGCGAGGCGGCGATAAATCCAGTACCGAGGAGAATGATAAAAGAGGCGGTTATGGAAGCGGTTAAAGACAGCAACGAGTTACTTAGCCTTGAAATAACCATTTCCGTGCCCCATGGGGATATTTTAGCCAAAAAAACCCTGAATCCGAGACTGGGCATTGTCGGCGGGATATCCATCCTCGGCACCACGGGGATTGTTAAGCCCATATCTACCGAAGCGTGGACCGCAAGCATCTCCGCGTCCATGGATGTCGCACGGGCAATGGGCCATGACGAGCTCGTGCTTTCGGCCGGAAGGGTCTCCGAAAAGGCGCATATGCGGAAGTATAATTTCCCCGAAGAGGCATACGTAATGATGGGAGACTACCTTGAATTTTCGTTTCTCGAGGCCGGAAAGCATGGATTCAGGAGAATACATCTCTGCGCCCAATGGGCAAAGATGCTCAAGATCGGGATGGCGACACCGCAGACCCATGTAAGGCACGGCGCGATTGATGTAAAAAAAGCAATGGAATTCCTGGAGGGCATGGGATACATATCAGGGACCGCAGATCACGAATTCAATACAGCGAGAGAAATTTTCGATCTTATCCGGTCAACATCCGGCGCCCAAATTACACCAATCCTTTCAAAAGTCTGCTCTGCCGCGAGAAAATACACCGGGGGGATCGTCCCCGGAATTCCGATCATTGCCCACCTTGTATCGTATGAGGAAGATATAATTGCAAACAGTGAGTAAAGTATACATCATCGGCATTGGCTATAAGCCCTTTGACAAGAAAGCCCTTGAGGCGATCAACAGGGCTGATGTCATACTTGCATCCCGGAGGCTTCTCGAGGTCTTTGAGAGATATGATGAGTTCGAAACGGTCAGGGATAAGGTCCGCGTGCTCAGCAATATTGAGGAAACCACCGCATACATGCGCGATAGATATAAGGAGGAAACCATCGTTCTACTTGCATCAGGCGATCCGCTGTTTTCCGGCATAGGGAGGAGGGTAATAAATGAACTCGGGAAGGGGGCGGTTGAAATATTCCCCGAGCTGTCGAGCATTCAGGTGGCATTCTCAAAAATCAAGGAGGCTTGGGATGATGCATTCCTGATGAGCCTTCACGGGGGACCTGATCCCGAAAAGAGAAGAAGATTGCCCTATGAGATAACCGATATCCCTTTCCTGTTACAAAGCCATAATAAGATTGCCATTCTTACGGACAGGGAAAATAATCCGGCGGCAATTGCAAAAGAGATTGTGCAGTCTTCCTCCTTCCTCCTTCATCCTTCATCCTTTACCATGTATGTATGCGAGAGGCTCGGTTATCCTGAAGAGAAAGTCACGGAAGGCAACCCTGAAGAGATTGCCAGGATGTCGTTTTCAGAACCCAATGTAGTCATCATTAAAACCCGTGTCGACATTCCGCAGTCGGCAGCCGGCAGTCAATACGAGACCAAACAGCCGGAGACCGAGGGCCGGGGACCGGAGACAGGCTTTTTCTTCGGTCTTGCCGAAGACGACATTGCACATTCAAGAGGGCTTATAACGAAGGACGAAGCCAGGGCCGTTACTATCCATAAATTAAGGCTCCCCCGGTGCGGCGTACTCTGGGACATAGGCGCAGGCTCAGGCTCGGTATCGATCGAGGCTGCGCGGCTCTGCCCTGCCTTAAGGGTTTTTGCCGTAGAAAAGGATAAGGAGCAGCTCGACAATATCAAGAGAAACAGAGTTCGGTTCAATGTCCCGAATATTGAACTTATAGAGGGCCCTGCACTTGAATCGCTGGAAAGCCTTCCGGCTCCGGACAGGGTGTTCATCGGCGGCAGCGGCGGACAACTTGAAGGGCTGGTACGCCGCATCGGAGAAAGAATGCTGTCTGGAATTATTGTGTTGAATGCAGCTACAATAGAAACTCTGCACGATGCAGTACATCACTTTGAGATCGCCGGATTTATCACTGAGATCTCGCAGGTTTCGATTTCACGGTCGAAAATTGTAAACGGGCGGATGCACATGAGCGCATTGAATCCGGTTTTTATTATTACAGGGAGAAAGAACTGAGATGCCGGGAACTCTTTACGTCATAGGCGTTGGTCCGGGAGATCCCGAACTGCTGACACTCAAGGCAGCCAAGGTCCTCAGGGAGGTCACCTGCATTTGCGTCCCGAAAGGCAGGGAAGAAGGCAGCAGCCTTGCCTTGTCCATTGTAAAAAAAGCGGTTGATCTGGACGGCAAGGAAATCATAGAGGCATATTTCCCCATGAGGAAAACTACCAAGCAGAAGCCGGCGCATAGAAGCCGGAGCACAGAAAAAGAGGGCTCCGGTTCCGCTTCGTGCGAATTGGATGCAAAGTGGAATGAGACGGCTGAAACCGTCATGAGCATACTTGCCGGGGGGATTGATATGGCTTTTATAACCATCGGAGATCCTACGATTTACAGCACGTTCTTCTATCTTTACGACAGGCTCCTTGAGCTCAATCCCGGCCTCGCCGTTGAGATAATTCCCGGGGTATCTTCCATCAATGCCTCGGCTGCCAGGGCTGAAATATCCCTGGGTCTTGCTGACGAGAAGGTTGCCATTGTCCCTGCGACCTATGCAGATTCCCTGAAGGGAGTGCTGGAGGCTTTCGATACCGTCGTACTCATGAAGGTGCATAAGGTTCTCGACAGGATCATCCAGGCGCTTGACGTGGCACGGCTCACCGAAAAGGCCGTATATATATCGAGGGCCGGAATGAGCGATGAACGGATAATCAGAAACATACGGGAAGTGAAAGAAAGCGACCTGAACTACTTCTCGATAGTGATTGTCAGAAAATGAAGCAGAGCGACCTCGATCTCTTTAAAGAATGGTTTTCCGGTTATTGCAAATCCTTTTATTCTCCTATAGAAGAGGATCAGAAAAACTTCTTGCTCAAAGAGCACCATACGCATCAGGTATGTAAAAACATCGTTCGTATAGCCGCTGAGCAGCCGTTAAGCCGGGATGAGCTGATGATTGCCGAGGCAATAGGTCTCTTTCACGATATCGGGAGATTCCCCCAGTATGCCAGGTACAGGACATTCAGGGACAGCAGTTCGGTGAATCATGGAGAGCTCGGCGCACAGGTACTCACCGAGAATGCGGTCCTCCGGAATATCCCTGAAAGAGAGCGCCATATCATCACCACGGCGGTTAAATTCCATAACACATACAAAATACCCGGTATCGGCGATACCGAGGCGATACTGTTCCTGAAATTAATCCGCGATGCGGACAAGCTGGACATATGGCGGGTATTCTTCGAGTATTATGAAGAACGCGATGACGAGCGGCCGTCCGCTGTGGGGATCGGCCTGCCCGATGTCCCCGGATATTCGCCGGCAGTCCTGGAGCGTATTCTCAACAAACAGCTCATACCCCTGACCATGCTTAAAACGCTGAACGATTTCAAGCTGACAAAACTGTCATGGATGTATGATCTGAATTTCGGCGCCTCGCTCAGGATCGTATTGGAGAATGATTACATAGGAAAGATTATCGCAACCCTGCCGCAGACTGATGAGATTGGAAGATTAGCTGATTTTTTATATGAATATATACAGGAAAGGTTGGAGGAAGGCACTCATGTCTAAGGTCTACTTTATAGGGGCGGGGCCTGGGGACCCCGAATTGATAACCGTTAAGGGCAGAAGACTTATCGACAGCGCCGATGCCGTAATTTATGCCGGCAGTCTCGTCAACCCTGAAATTTTAAAAGGCATCAGGGCAGACGTGTTTGATTCAGCACGCATGGACCTGGACGAAATAATAAAGACCATCAAGGCGTATACGGACAAAGACAAGACTGTGGTGAGGCTGCATACAGGAGATACGGCCTTTTACAGCGCCATATCCGAGCAGATAGAGCGGCTCAGGGGGCTCAACATAGCATACGAAGTCGTTCCCGGCGTATCCTCTGCAATGGCCGGCGCCGCCATACTCGGACAAGAGCTTACTATCCCCGAAATAAGCCAGACGGTTATCTTCACCCGCCTTGAAGGAAGGACCCCGGTCCCTGAATCTGAAGGCCTGGGGGAGCTTGCGAAGCACCGGACAACGATGGTGGTATTCCTGAGCGTGGGAATGATCGAGAAGGTCAGGGGCGAGCTCTTAAAGGGCTATCCTGAGGACACACCGGCTATAGTCGTCGAGAAGGCATCCTGGCCCCAGCAGAAAGTGATACGCGGCTCATTGAAAGATATTGTTGATCTGGTAAGGGATGCCGGCGTTAAAAAGACCGCCCTGATCTATGTGGGGGAATCCTTAAGGGCGTCCGGGACATCGCTGGGCAAGGAATCCAAACTCTATGACAAGGACTTCAAGCACGAATACCGGGGGTAAAGGAACCGAAAAGCTAAACTGCTGAAGATTACCGAAGGTAATACCCTGAGCAGTAAAATGGGATGTGGCCCTCAGTGCGCTCCCTTCTTGTAGCGTTTTGTTTTTTCGTGAACTGAAAATATCTTTTGGAGTTCGGTTATCAATGGCGGCAAATCTTTCTTTACTGTTTTCCACAGTATATCGAGATTGATATCGTAATATGCATGAATGAGCCGGTTCCTCATACCGATAATAGTTGCCCAAGGAATCTGAGGAAGTGAATCGCAGCTTTCCGGCGTGATTTTAGATGCAGCCTCTCCGATTATCTCAATGGATTTGGTGAGAGCAAGTACAAGTTTTCTGTCTGAATTAAGTGATCGCCGTGTTTTGCCTTCAGAGAACAGTACTGCTTCCTTTGCTGCGTCGAACATATGTCGCATCCGCACACTATCCGCGCTTCTCATACTGTATCTTTGCCGATCTTATGACCTCTTTTCTGAAGTAACGGCTTAAATCCTCCGGCGTTCTTAAATCGACTTTGCGCCCCAGAATTTTTGTAAGTTCCAGTTCCATATTTGTCAGACCAAAAAGGCCGGGAGTATGTCTTGGATCGAATTCAACAAGAAGGTCTACATCACTGTCGGGTTTTGCGCTCCCCTTGAGAACTGAACCGAACAGGGACAGTTTACGAATACCGTTCCGCTTGCAGAACTCCGTTATTTTGTCCTTGGGAAGCTGTACAGTAGCCTTGCTCATGATGGTATCCTTTGCCTCACGAAATATAAAAATTATACCACACTGAAACGGTATAAGGTTTTTTTAAAAACGATATGGCTCAAAGCGACTGAAAACTCAAAAGACAACAAATTCAAGAAGGGAGAACCACACAGAGGATATCAATGAAAGAGCTGCGACTTCAATATCCCGTACCACTGATGAGCCGCGTGTTGTGCCATTCGGGACACTTCCCATATTATTTTCTCCTTGTATTACCATGTTCCTCATTTAATAGAACCGTCCCAACACTGTTCGGCATAGCACTTGCTTGTCTTGTACGAAATTAACAAAAGGTCTCTACGTGTGCAGGAAAAAGGAATACCCCGGAAAAGATGAAATGAGCGATAAGAGGAAGAGACGAAAAATGGG
>JAMCVZ010000055.1 GCA_023476565.1 Nitrospirota bacterium | reverse complement strand
GTCTGAAGAGACATTCCTATCGGTAGGAACTTCTCCGGAATATTTGCATAGCGTTAAAGAAGCACGAGCTGAATATAAAGCAGGCAAGACAAAATCGCACAAAGAGATCTTCGGCTTTTGACATTGAAGGCAACGATATCGTAGTTCTCAGAATTGGAAATCGAAAAGAAATTTACAAGGGGCTGTAGTACAGACGACTTCCCTTCCTTGAAATCAAAAACCTTTTAGTGGTAACATTTAGTTTATGCCAATCGAATACAAAGATACCCTTAATTTACCACAGACCGAATTCCCCATGAAGGCCAACCTCAATCAGAGGGAGCCCGAAATGCTTAAGTTCTGGGCGGAGAAGTCCATTTACCGGAAACTCCAGGAGAAGAACAAAGGCGACAGGGTTTACATACTCCATGACGGCCCCCCCTATGCAAACGGGAATATCCACATCGGCCATGCGCTGAACAAAATACTGAAAGACATTATCGTCAAATACAAATCCATGCAGGGCTTTTATTCTCCCTATGTCCCGGGATGGGATTGCCACGGTTTGCCCATAGAATTGCAGGTGGACAAGAATCTCGGAAGCAAAAAGGGAGGCGTTGGAGTCCTCGAGAAAAGGCAGCTCTGCAGGGAATATGCCGGCAAGTTCGTTGATATCCAGAAACAGGAATTCGAGAGGCTCGGGGTCTTCGGCGATTGGGACAAACCGTACCTCACCATGTCCTTCGATTACGAGGCCTCCATTGTGAGGGAATTCTTCAGGTTCGTAAAGGGCGGCTCCGTCTATAAAGGCAAAAAGCCTGTCTATTGGTGTCCTACAGACGTAACGGCTCTTGCGGAAGCAGAAGTGGAGTATGCTGAAAAAGAATCGCCGTCGATCTTTGTAAGGTTCCGGGTTCTTGATGGAGACCTTGCCAGATACCTGCCTCAACTGGCCGGCAAAAAGACCTTTCTAGTCATATGGACGACCACTCCATGGACACTCCCGGCAAACCTTGCGCTTGCCGTACATCCGGAACTCACCTATGTTGCCGTTGAGAATAACGGGGAGGTCCATATCGTTGCCGCGGACAACCTCGAAAACCTGGAAGAGAAGAATATAGTAAAAGGGAAAGCCGTATCAAAGATACAGGGCAGCGCGCTTGAGGGGATGAGGGCGAAACATCCCTTCATTGACAGGGAATCAAAAGTCATCCTGGGCGCTTTCGTTACTGTCGGCGAGGGCAGCGGCATCGTCCATATAGCCCCCGGCCACGGAGAGGATGATTATGAGGCAGGGCTGAAATACGGTCTCGATATTTATGCTCCTGTAGATGACAGGGGCAGGTTCACCAAAGACATACCCGACTTTGAGGGGCAGTTCGTTTTCAAGGCGAATGAAACGATCATCGAGACCCTCAGGAACAGAAGCGCCCTCCTTGGGGTTGAGAGGATCAGGCATTCTTATCCCCATTGCTGGAGATGCAAGAATCCGGTCATATTCAGGGCAACCGCACAGTGGTTTATATCAATGGAGAAGGGAGATTTAAGAAAGAGATGCCTTGATGAGATTGAAAGGGTGACGTGGATACCCGCGTGGGGAAAAGAAAGGATACACGGCATGGTCTCAAGCAGGCCGGACTGGTGCATATCGAGACAGAGGGCATGGGGAGTTCCCATAACTATCATCACCTGCGACGAGTGCGGGGCCTTTGTCAATAATGATGAGGGACTGTTCGACAGGATCACCTCGCTGGTCGAACAGCACGGCGCCGATGTATGGTTCAGGATGGAAGCGAAAGACCTCCTGAAGGATGGGCACACATGCCCGCAGTGCGGCAGCGCCTCCTTCAAAAATGAGATGGATATCCTTGATGTCTGGTTCGATTCAGGGGTAAGCCATGCCGCGGTGCTGGAAAGGGACAGCAGGCTCTCATGGCCGGCTGCCATGTACCTCGAAGGAAGCGACCAGCACAGGGGGTGGTTCCAGAGCTCCCTTCTCGCTTCTGTGGGGACGCGCATGAGAGCGCCCTACAACACCGTCCTTACCCACGGCTTTACTGTTGACGGCCAGAGCAAAAAAATGTCGAAATCGCTCGGCAATGTTATTGCCCCCCAGGAAATAATCAAAGCCAACGGCGCTGAGATCATCAGGCTCTGGGTCTCCGCGGAAGATTACCGGGAAGATATACGGCTCTCAAAGGAGATCATCAACAGGCTTACCGAGGCATACAGGAAGATCAGGAATACGGGACGTTTCCTCCTCGGCACCCTTCACGATTATGACGGAAAGGATTACAGCGCCCATCTCCTCGAGATCGACAGGTGGGCAATGTCCAGGTTGCAGGGTTTGACAGAAAGGGTCTCATCCGCTTACGACAGGTTCGATTTCCACGAGGTGTTTCATTCCATTTACAATTTCTGCATCGTGGACATGAGTTCTTTCTACCTCGATATATTGAAAGACCGCCTCTATACCTTCAGGCCGGATTCCGTGGAGAGGCGCGCGGCGCAGTGGGTCATACGCCAGATCCTCGTGGATATGACACGGCTCATGGCCCCTGTCCTTTCCTTTACCGCCGAGGAGCTATGGAGCCATATCATAAGTAACGAGTTAAAGAACAATTCCGGAGACTCGTCACTGCCCTTGGAGGAAAGTGTGTTCCTGTCCTCATTCCCGGTTGCAAAGAAACACTTCCAGGACGAGGCCCTTGAAAAAAGATGGGAAAGGCTCATAAAGATAAGAGACGAGGCCAACAGGGCGCTTGAGATAAAGAGAAAAGAAAAGTTCATCGGCAATGCCCTTGAGGCGAAACTGGTGTTCCATCCATCACAGGAAGAAATGGAGCTTCTCCAGGCATACAAGGATTTCCTGCCTGCCCTTTTCATTGTCTCTGAAGTCGAGCTTCAGCCGTTCAGCGGGAGTGTTCCCGATACCTATGAAAGTGCGGACATCAGGAACCTCTGCATAAAAGTCGAAAGGGCTTCCGGCGCCAAATGCGAGCGGTGTTGGAACTGGAGCACATCAGTCGGCAGATTCGAGGCCCATCCGCAGATCTGCGAAAGATGCTGCAACGCCATTACATGAAGAACAAGACCGCCTTCTTCTTCCTCATCGCCCTGTCCGTATTCGTCCTCGACCAGCTTGCAAAGTATCTTATAAGGACTTACATAGGCCCTTTTGATGTCATAAGGGTGCTGCCCTTCTTCAATATCGTCTACGTGGAGAACATAGGGTCCGCGTTCGGCATGTTCAAGGGCCTCGGCAATACTTTTTTTGTTATAATTGCCCTGCTGGCAATGGCTTTGATATCGGCCCTTATAATCAGGGATAAGGACAACAGGCTCATCTTCTCCCTGATACTCGGCGGGACGGCCGGAAACCTCATGGACAGGATTATTCACGGTTACGTTATCGACTTCCTCGATGTCTATGCCGGAAGATACCATTGGCCTGCGTTCAATGTGGCGGATTCGGCGCTCACGATCGGCGTTGCGCTGCTGATCTGCAAAACGTTTTTCAATTTCAGCAGAAATGCATAAGCATTCATAAAGCAGGCGTGCGCATGGGAACAGAGACTTTGGAAATCAGGGAAAATTATCCGCTCAGGGACATCACGACATTCGGAATCGGCGGCCCCGCGCGCTATTTCGCTGTCGCCCACAATGAAGCACACGTCAGAGAGGCCTGTGCATTTGCCCGGGAGAACAGGATACCCCTGCTCGTCCTCGGCGGGGGCAGCAATATCCTCGTGAGCGATACGGGCTTCCCCGGCCTTGTCATACTCAACAGGATCAAGGGCTTCAACAGCCGCACCAGGGGACAATACGTTTTTGTGACTGCCGGGGCAGGCGAAGATTGGGACTCCTTTGTAAAACGCTGCGTTGAAAACGGCTGGCAGGGGTTGGAGTGCCTTTCGGGCATTCCGGGGACTGTCGGCGCTGCGCCGGTGCAGAATATCGGCGCATACGGCCAGAGCGTCGATGCATGCATCAGCGAGGTCCGGGCAGTCGACGTCCATACCGGCGGGGAAGTCTCTCTCAGCAGCAACGAGTGCGGTTTTGAATACAGGAAGAGCATTTTCAATTCGCAATCCGCAGGAAGATACATAATCACACAGGTGACCTTCAGGCTCGTCCCGGAGGGCGTCCCGGAATTAACGTACCATGACCTGAAAAAACATTTTCCTGATGATTCAGCAGTTACTCCGGCAAAAGTGCGGAATGCTGTTCTCGAAGTGAGGAACGGCAAAGGTCTCCTGATCCTTGAGGGCTATGAGAGCTTCAAAAGCGCCGGCTCATTTTTTAAGAACCCGGTGATATCCGCAGGGCAGTTCGAAAAGGTGAATGAGATAATACAGAAGGAAGGCTGCGGCGCCAACTGGGCATGGCCCCGGCGCTCGGGTGATATAAAAGTTTCCGCCGCCTGCCTGATTCAGTGTGCGGGCTATACGCGGGGACATCGCCAGGGCAATGTAGGGCTGTCACCGAAACATACCCTCGTTATTATCAATCACCATGATGCCGCAGCAGCCGAGGTCATTGCTTTTGCGCGTCAGGTGCAGGGAAAGGTCAGGGAGAAATTCGGCGTGCTCATAGAACCCGAGGTGCGGCTTGCGGGGTTTGCGCCTGATGCATTGCCGTTACAGAAATAGAATCGTGTGCTGGCAGTAAATACCCGGGATTCGCACCATATGAACTTAATCCACAATCTATTTCAAACGTGGACATTGATCCGCTTCGTTTAACCGGGATAACGGCTCTGAAAAATGTTGATCATGGGGGGATGAGGGTTTCCGGATTTTGCAAAAAGACCCACAAGATAGTAAAATCTCTTTAGATGGTCAACACGACAGCGAAAGAGCTTTTTGAAAAAGGCGTAGAAGCCCTTTCACAGAACAAGACCCTCCCCGCCCTGGCCTCTTTTGAAAAGGCAATCCAGATGGGAGATAATCCTGCTTATTATTCCTATCTTGCGTATTGCATAGCAAAGGAGCGCGGACAGGTCCGGAAAGCGATCTCGCTCTGCGAGGAAGCAATACAGAAGGATACCGAAAACCCGGTCCATTACCTCAACCTCGGGAAGGTCTACCTTCACGCCGGCAACAAGGAATATGCAATAAAGGTGTTCAGGGAGGGACTGAAATTCGAGAGGAATCAGCAGATCATCAATGAACTGATCAAACTCGCTACAAGAAAACCCCCGGTTATCCCGTTTTTAAACAGGGACAACCCGATCAATAAGTATCTCGGCATCATTCTCAAACTACTGGGACTGAGGTAGGACGAGCCCCACCTGAGACTCATTCCGGGATAATCGCTCTCTTCCGAACAGAAGAATCAGGGTTAAAGCTTTCCTTTTTGAACCAGCAGCATCTGCGGGCGCGATGACTGGTGGGCATCATGACAATTGCCGCAATCGCGGTTCGCTGCGGCCTTCGAAGCGTTGTGGTATCCGGTTTTCGCATCGTGGCACTTGGCGCAGAGGCCCTTTACATTGGTAATCGGCTTGAACCTATGCTCACCCAATTTCTCATGGCATACAGAGCACTCACCTACAGCAACGGGGCCGTGCACATACTTTTCCTTGCCGATTTTACTATGGCATTTATCGGTAACACATGAGTCAGCATAAGCGACCCCCATATATAAACCGGCAAGCAGGAAAATAATCGATAAAAATAAATTTCTCATTTTCAAATCCCCCACTTTTGATTTTATTACCTGAAGTATACTACAGATCGCGCTGGGCACGCTTAATGTTTTCCGATTGTTTTATCAAACTGCGTGCCAGCGTAGACAGAAAAAGTTAATGCATTGATTTTATAGAAATTAACTCCAAACCAGCCCTAACACCAGTCGGCAATAATCATGGTAATATGCCAGAACTGTGGAATGATTTCCATACTTTTGATCATAAGCAGGGGATACTCACTCTCCAAAACCCGTGGCAGCTTCAAAAATGCTTGACAACTCTTATGAAAATAGTCAAAATTATCATTAAATGTCAGACCATGAAGCAGAAAAACTCTTTACTAAAGGTTTATATGCTTTTAACCAGGGGCGTACACTCACGGCCCTTGCCTTGTTCGAGAAAGCAATCACCATAAAAAGCAACCCTCTCTGCCTCTCGCACCTTGCCGTTTGTATAGCAAAGGAGCGCGGTCAGGTCCGGAAAGCGATATCGATCTGCAAGGAAACCATTAAGCAGGAGCCCCAGAACTCGTTCCACTATCTCAATCTCGGCAGGATATATCTCCTTGCCGGCAATAAACCGGAAGCTGCAAGGGCCTTCAGGGATGGACTGAGCTATGAAGCGAATCAGCAGATTATTAATGAGCTGAATAAGCTTGTATCAAGAAAGCCCCCTGTATTTCCTTTTTTAAAGAGGGAGAGTTTTATAAACAAGTATGCCGGACTCGTCCTCACCACTCTGCGGTTAAGGTAAGACCGCAGGTTGCCTCTTTTCACCCGGTTCCTTTTTCTCCCCGAAATTGACTATGCCCCCGTCGCATGATATGTTTTATTTATGCCGGAGAGAATCGTTGAGTCATTCGACGTAAAATGGATTGATATCCTTGATGAGAAAGGGAATGTCGACGAGTCCCTCATGCCCCCCCTGTCCGATGATGAGATAAAAAAGATGTATGAGACGCTCCTCCTCGCAAGGACCTTCGACCAGCGCGCCTTGAACCTTCAGAGGGAGGGCAGGCTGGGCACGTACGCATCCATTTTAGGGCAGGAGGCCTCCCAGATAGGCAGCGCACTCGCCTTTGAGAAGACCGACTGGATATTCCCGTCGTTCAGGGAGTCCGGTGTTTTGATAGCACGCGGATATCCGCTCTCTATGATCTTCCAATACTGGTCCGGAGATGAACGGGCTTTAAAAGCTCCCGCTGATATGAATATCTTCCCTATAAGCATCCCGGTAGGGACACATATTCCCCATGCCGTCGGAGTCGCCTTTGCGGCAAAGTACAGGGGAGACAGGATAGCGGCTTCAGCATATTTCGGCGACGGGGGCACGTCGAAAGGCGATTTTCACGAAGGGTTCAATATGGCAGGCGTTTTCAAAGCCCCTGTTGTTTTTATTTGCCAGAACAACCAGTGGGCGATATCAGTGCCAAGGGAGAAACAGACCGCATCCAAAACACTCGCTCAAAAGGCGTTCGCTTACGGGTTTGAGGGGATACAGGTGGATGGCAACGATATTTTTGCGGTTTACAGAGTAACAAAAGATGCACTGGAAAAGGCGAAGAGCGGCGGCGGCCCCACGTTCATCGAGTGCTTTACGTACAGGATGTCGCACCACACAACCGCTGATGACGCGACGAGATACAGGCGGCAAGAGGAAGTGGAAGCGTGGAAACTGAAAGACCCTGTGCTGAGGCTGAAACTGTTCATGCATAAAAAAGGCATATGGGCGGAACAGTACCACAAAGAGATAGAAGAAAAATCAAAGGCCGTAATTGATGACGCTGTAAAGACAGCGGAATCGATCGAGCCGCCGGATCCGAGGGATATAATTACCTATACCTACGCAACCCCCACGCGCCGGCAAATGAGAGAGTTAAAGGATTTCTGATATGCCGAAGTTCAATATGGTACAGGCGATAAATCTTGCGCTCAGAGAGGAGCTGCAGAGGGATAAGGATGTCATCGTACTGGGAGAAGATGTAGGGATCGACGGCGGCGTGTTCCGGGTTACAGAAGGGCTGCTGCAGCAGTTCGGCCCTGAAAGGATCGTGGATACTCCGCTTGCTGAATCGGGCATCATCGGCGTTTCCGTCGGCATGGCCGCATACGGGCTCAAACCCGTTGCGGAAATACAATTCATGGGCTTTACGTATGCTGCCGTTGACCAGATTTACTCCCATGCGGCGAGAATCCGCTCCCGCTCAAGAGGGAGATACGGCTGTCCCCTTGTAATAAGGACGCCCTATGGAGCGGGCATCAAGCCGCCTGAGCTGCATTCGGAAAGCGCAGAGGCATTGTTCTGCCATATGCCGGGGGTAAAGGTCGTTGTGCCGTCATCGCCTTATAATGCAAAAGGGCTTCTGCTCTCATCCATCAGGGACCCCGACCCGGTAATCTTCCTTGAGGCGACAAGGCTCTACCGTCTTATAAAGGAAGAGGTGCCCGAAGGCGAATATACCATACCGCTCGGCAAGGCGAGGATTGTGCAGGAGGGCAACGACATAACGGTAATTGCATGGGGCAGCATGCTCCACAGGACGCTGCAGGCTGTGGATGGTGTCGATGCCGAAGTGCTAGACCTGATGACATTGCGGCCATTTGACGAAGAGACCGTGCTCAAGTCAGTCAAAAAGACAGGAAGGGTTGTGATTGTGCACGAGGCGCCAAAGACATGCGGGTTCGGCGCGGAACTCTCGGCAACCATTGCAGAATATGCCATGCTCTACCTGAAGGCCCCGATAATGAGGGTAACAGGTTACGATGCGGTCATGCCGCTCGCACGGCTTGAAGAGTATTTCATACCATCGGCAGACAGGATAAAAGAGGCCTTTGGGGAGGCAATGAAATATTAATAGCTATAGCTTATGACAAGACCGTGATGCGCTAAAACATTCAGGTGCAAGCAAAACTAAAGGAGCTGACCATGCCATACGATTTCAAACTGCCGGATCTGGGCGAGGGAATTACAGAGGGTGAAATAAGGAAGTGGCTCGTCAAAGAAGGTGATGTTGTCGAGGAACACCAGAATATCCTTGAGGTAGAGACCGATAAGGCGATTGTTGAGGTGCCGGCTCCCAGAAAAGGCAGGGTACTTAAAATCAATAAAGAAGCAGGCGACATAGCGAAAGTCGGTGAGATATTGCTGTCCATTTCGGAAGACGGGGCAGTCGCTGGAGAAAGACCGGAGGAGAAACCGGAGAGAGAGAAAGAGCCGCGCATGGAAGAAAGGCCGAAATCGGTCTCCGTGGTCGGCACCCTCCCGGAAGAGGAGGAAGAAGCTATACGCGCCGCACCGGCGGTTCGGGCGCTGGCCAAGGAGCGAGGCGTCAGGATCGAGATCATCAAGGGTTCAGGCCCCGGCGGGAGCATTACAAAGGAAGATGTCCTTGAAGCTTCGGAAAAGCTCAAAAAGGCTGAAGAACAGCACGGTCCCATTGAGAGAATGCCGCTCAAAGGGATAAGAAAGACCATAGCCAGGAACCTTTTAATATCCCAGCAAAAAATAGCCTTTGTAACGGGGATGGACGAGGCTGATATTACAGAGCTCTGGAGTCTCAGGGAGAAGGAAAAGAGACCGTTGCTCCAGAAAGGCATTCATTTAACCTTCCTGCCCTTTTTTATAAAAGCCGTTTATCACGCCCTCTTAGAGCATCCCATGCTCAATGCCTCCCTTGATGACGTGCATGAAGAAATCATAATTAAAAAATATTATAATTTCGGCATTGCAGTCGATACCCCGGACGGCCTGATGGTCCCTGTGATAAGAGATGCGGACAAGAAAAGCATCCTTGAGCTTGCGACTGAAATCCAGGAAATGAGCGGAAAAGCGCGGGAAAGGAAGATCAAACTGGAGGAGATGAAGGGCGGCACTTTCACCATTACCAACTACGGGCATTTCGGCGGAATATTTGCGACTCCCATCATCAACTACCCTGAAACCGGGATACTCGGCACCGGCAGGCTCTCGGAAAAGCCGTGGGTCAAGGACGGGCAGATTACGATCAGAAAGATTCTCCCGCTTTCGCTCACTTTTGACCACAGGGTAACTGACGGCGTTGATGCGGCTAAATTTCTGACAAAGATCATCAATTATATTGAAGACCCTGCATTGCTCTTTATCGAGAGTGCATGAACCCGCTCGATACCCTTTTCAACCCGGAATCCATCATCCTCGTCGGCGCCGCACATACCGAAGACAAGCTCGGCGGCATCATCCTCAGGAACCTCCTCAAATTCAAAGGGAAGGTCTCCCCGGTAAATCCCCAATACGGCAAACTTATGGGACTGCAGGCATATCCGTCGGTCAGCGATATTCCCGGGCCCGTTGACCTTGCCATAATCGTGAGACCGGCTCAAGAAGTGCCGGAGATTCTCGAAGAGTGCAAAGGCCGGGCCGGATATGCGATTGTCGTCAGCTCCGGGTTTGCTGAAGCCGGACGGGAAGACCTTCAGGATGAAGTAAAAAGGATCGGCCTGGAAGCCGGTGTCAGATTGCTCGGGCCGAACTGCATGGGAATCTTCAACCCGCATAAAAGACTCGACACGTTATTCATCTCATACGGAAAATTAAAAAGACCGAAGAGAGGGAATGTAGCGATCCTCTCCCAGAGCGGCGCGATCATAACCTGCCTGTTCGAGACCATAAGGCTTGCGAATGTCGGGGTGTCAAAAGCAGTGGGTTATGGCAACGCCGTAGATATAGACGAATCGGATCTTTATGAATACCTCGCGACCGATAAGGATACCGATGTTGTCATCTCATATATTGAATCACTGGGCGACGGCAGAAAATTCATAGATAAGGCTAAAAAATTATCGGAAGAGAAACCTCTCCTCATACTCAAACCCGGCAAAGGGGCAAGCGGCCAGGCCGCTGCATATTCCCACACCGGAAGGCTTGCCGGAAGATATGAGGTCTTCCACTCAATTCTCAAGCAGTTCGGGATACAGGAGGCAGGTGACTTCGATGAGTTCATCGACGCCGCCAAAGCGCTCTCGTACCAGAGGCCCTTAAAAGGCCGCCGTGTGCTCATTGTAACCGACGGAGGGGGCTCCGGAGTGCTGGCCGCGGATGAATGCATGCGACAGGGGCTTGATGTTGCCAAAGTATCAGATGAGAAGACCGGGAAATTGAGAGAGGCTTTCCCGCCCTTTTATGCCTTGAATAATCCTGTCGACCTCACCGCCCAGGTCAAAGATGCCGACTATGCCTTTGTGCTCAATGAGCTCAAGGATGATTATGACGCCTTTATCATCATCGCCCTGGCAGCGGTTGCCGGCGTGACCGAAAGGCTTGCGGAACTGATAAGGGATTTCAGGGCAACGACAGACAAACCGGTGGTCGTCTATACAGCAAACGATAGCTCAGCGAAAAAACTCGGCGCTCTTCTGGAGAAAGCAAAAATACCGGTCTACCCTTCCCCTGAAAGGGCAGTGCGCGGACTGCGGGCGCTGTTAAGATGAGATTTATTTTTTGCCCTACCTATAGAGAGTCTTTTGCTTTCATATATCTTGTCGCATAAAATCCTGTCTTCTGAGTACCATCTCCTAAATTGAGCAGGAAGTTATTCCCCTTCCCCGCATTCTTTTCTAATTTCATCAAGGACCCCTACGATCTGCCTTGAAATACTCTCTATTTCATTGTATATACGCTTCGCTTTCTCGCTATTGCCTGCATTATGGGCTTCAACTGCTTCTTTAGCCAGCAGATGTATCTTCTCGTGGGGAGCCACTACCCTTGAATAACTCGGCATAGCTCCGCATATTACTTTCCCTTCCTTATCATACCACTTGCCGAACCTGCACGAGTGGTGGTCAGGCAACTGAGAGGCCGTAAGACTTAATGTGCCGTTCAAGCAGGCGGCTATCTTACCGACAAACCCCCTGTGATCGGTCTTGGCCAGCTCAAGCATTACGATTGCGCTTCCCTTTGTCTTGACTCCCGCAGTAATAGCCCTGAGTTCATCGGCAATACCGGTTAATTTGACCACCTCTTTCAGCACCCCATCCGACATCTTCTCCAGATCTTTTGCATTTTTTGAAGTTTCCTCTATGTTCCGCGCTACCTCCTCAGATGTAGCCGATTGCTCATCCACTGCGGTTGCTATCCGGGTTATCTGATCACGGACTTTCTCAACTGCCTTTACCATGGACAGCAGGACATCTCCTACCTTTCCTATATATTCGTTTGCCTTTGCTACCTCCCCTGAGGCCTCCTCCATGGATTTTGTTGTTTGCTCGGATTCTGCCTGCACTGTGCTTATTCTTTCTGTAATTTCCGTGGTCGCCCTTACCGTTCTTTCCGCAAGCTTCCTTACCTCATCAGCCACTACCGCAAATCCTCTTCCCTGCTCTCCGGCTCTTGCTGCCTCAATCGCTGCATTGAGGGCGAGCAGGTTTGTTTGATCCGCAATATCCTTGATTACGGTGACTATATCGCCTATTTCGCCAACCCGGCTGTCTAATTTTCCTATCATTGCCGCAAGCTCTGTTGTGGATGCATGAACCCTGCTTACCGTTTCTATTGCGTTATCGGCAATCTCTTTGCCTCCTTCTGCAACATCCTTTGCGTTCCCTGACATTTCCGATGCTTCCGATGCGCTCTTTGCTATATCTGTTATAGTCTGGCTCATCTCTTCTGCTGCGGTGGCTATCCTTGCTGCCCGGCCGGACTGGTTTTTCGACCCTTCCGATGTCTTCTCAACCGATGCTTTAAGAATATCCACTATTGGAAGGATTCTGCTTGTCGAGAGCATTGTATCGTTTATCATTCTATTAAAATGTTGTATCACTTTGTTTACATTGCGGGCCAGTTCACCAATTTCATCCTGTCCTGCGAACGATATATCTAAATCTGTATATGTTTCCGCTGTTTCCCTGAGCTTTCCCGCAAGAAGTATCAAAGGACTGTGCGTGACATGCACAATGAGCGCCACAATTGCCGTTACACTTAAAATGCCCAGCAGTCCGAGAAGTACGTAAAGGTGCTGCAATGACCGTATTCTTCCAAAAGAATCCGCCAAAGATATCTTTATACTCACCGCTCCAAGGATGTCCCCCTCTTTCACCTTATGGCAGGAAAGACAATTCTTGCCCATGAAATTCGCTCTTGCAGTGTAAGGGAATACTCCACGGATAGAGTTTCCCTCAAGGACAATTTTCTCAATGCCTTTTTCAACAACTTCTTTCTCGATATCATTCGCAGGGTAATCCCCTGCATCGCCTTTGCCGTATTCTTTATCAAGGGCTTCTGACCGTATGACCCTGAGGTCAACAACATGCTTCATCTGTTCCATAAACGGTTTTTTTGATTCCTTGAAATTTCCTACCACCATCAATGTGGTGAGGGAATTTAAAACAGAATCGCGATACCCGTTAAGTGTTGACTTTTCTACTTCTTCAAGGACGATCTGCCTTGTCTTGTAACCGGT
>JAMCVZ010000044.1 GCA_023476565.1 Nitrospirota bacterium | reverse complement strand
GGAGTCTGCCGGACCTCCGAGATATTTTGAAGGTCTCTCCGGTCCGGCAGACAAATGGTATTAATATATCGGAGTTGGACGCGTTGAGAGAGGGACTTGACAGGTTAAATACATATCAGAATAGGGACTGTCCCCTCACTCACGAAATTACACGACCTTCTTTTTAGCATGTAGAACCCTACCGCAATATATGCTAAGATGTAGCAGCAAGTGGCGATAGCCTTCAGTTAAAGGAGTCCGGCATGATCATCGGCGTTCCGAAGGAGATCAAAAAAGAGGAATACAGGGTGAGCGTTACACCTTTCGGCGCAGGGGAGTTGAAGAAGGACGGGCATACGATCTTTGTCGAGACCGGGGCAGGTGAAGGCAGCGGCTTCCCTGACAGCGCATACCGCAAAGCAGGCGCCGACATTGCGGCCAGGGGCTCATTATTCAAAAAGACAGAGCTCCTCGTTAAAGTGAAAGAGCCCCTTCCCTCTGAATTCGATCTCATAAGAGGAGGACAGGCAATTTTCACATTTCTCCATCTGGCGCCCAACCGCGCACTTACCGAATTGCTTTTAAATAAAAGGGTGACTGCTTTCGGATACGAAACCCTGCAAAAGGACGGCGCTCTGCCGCTGCTTGCACCCATGAGCGAGATAGCCGGAAGAATGGCGCCCCTTGCAGGCGCATATTATCTCCAGAAGATCCATGGCGGCAGCGGCATTCTGCCTATGGGGGCGTGGGGTGTAAAACCTGCCCGGGCGCTGATTCTGGGGGCAGGCGCTGTCGGAACCAATGCCGCCCGCATCTGTATCGGGCTCGAGATGGATACCATAATAATGGATAAAGATGACGGGAAATTAAGGAAAGCAGACGAGCTGTTTATGGGGAGAGTCAGAACCCTGCCGCTTGAGGCATATACGGTCGCTGAGGAAATAAAACAGGCAGATATCATAATCGGGGCCGTCCTTGTCCCCGGCGGGAAAACCCCCGTACTCATAACCAGGGATATGCTGGGGGATATGAGAAAGGGCTCTGTAATAATAGATGTATCCGTGGACCAGGGCGGGTGCGTGGAAACATCCAGGCCCACCACACACGACAAGCCCGTTTACGAAGTCGAGGGCATAATCCATTATACGGTCGCCAATATGCCGGGCGCGTATCCCCGGACCTCGACACTCGCCCTGACAAATGCGACGTTCCCGTACATCAGGGCATTGGCCGGCAAAGGCATCGAAAAAGCTATCGACAGCGACCCCGTATTAAGAAGCGCATTGAACACCTGCAAGGGGAAGATTACCAACCAGGCATTGGCGGATTCGTTTGAGAATACAGGCGGAGTAAAATTCAGTTAGGCGTATTTATCCAGTATATCCCTCACTCTCTTTAAAAGCTCACCGGGCAGTACCGGCTTTAAAAGGATAACGAATTACGTCTGCATGTACCAGGGGACCTCTGTCGGCTTCTTGAACCCGCAGAGTTTGTAAATATAGTCACTTATCTGCTCGGCAGTGAAGGGCCTGACGAGGATGCCGCTCACCACTTTTGACTGGATAAGGCCGATTATCTCCTCTTTAGTGGTACCTGAGGAGGCGATAAGAAGAATTTTCAAAGACGGCTTGTTCTCCTTTGCCTGCTTTGCAAAAGCAAGCGTGGATTCATCATCAATAACGGAATCGAGTATAACGGTGCAGCACTCATCTCCGGCATCAGCAGCCAGCACCGGGCCAAGCTGCCTGGTATGGTCCAGATATCTTACGTTCAGTCTCCCCTCAAACTCCCTCAGCGCCCAACTGATGGGATGAGTAAGGTCTTTTTTGACACACACGAGAACCATTTTTCTTGCCATTATATTCTCCCTGAAATACCCTTAACACCTGTCAGAAGGAATGCTCCTTGCCGGGAAAGTCGCCTGCTTCCACTTCCTCTTTGTATTTCCTCACGGCCTCCAGGGCATCTATCTTAAGGTTCGCATACTTTTTTACGAATTTCGGCACAAACCTGTCGAACAACCCGATCACATCATGAATAACAAGGACCTGCCCGTCGCAGTAAGGCCCTCCGCCGATGCCTATAGTCGGTATTGCAAGCTCGTCCGTTATCTGCTTTGCAAGCTCAGCCGGTATCGCCTCCAATATGAGGGAAAACGCGCCGGCGTCCTCAAGAATCTTTGCATCCTCAAGCAATCTTTTCGCGGCCTCACCGGTCTTGCCCTGGACTTTGTAGCCGCCCATTCTGTGAATTGCCTGCGGGGTAAGCCCGATGTGCGCCATTACCGGGATTTCAGATCTGGTCATGGCCTCAACCTGCTTTGCCACTTCCCTTCCGCCTTCGAGCTTTACCGCATGTGCGCCGCCCTCTTTCAGAAACCTGCCGCCGTTTCTTACGGCATCCTCCGTACTCACCTGGTATGAGAGATAAGGCATATCTCCGATAACCATGGCGCTCCTGGCCGCCCTTGAGACCATTCTTGCATGATACACCATCTCGTCCATAGTAACAGGGAGCGTATTCTCCAGCCCCTGAACAACCATGGCGAGAGAATCGCCGACAAGGATTACATCTATTCCGGCCTCATCGACAATCTGGGCAAACGGATAGTCGTAGGCGGTAATCATGGTGATTTTCTGTTTCTCCCGCTTTTTCCTCAACAAATCCTGAACGGTCATTTTCGTATTCATTTCCACCCTGCCGTTTGCAATAAATTACCGTATTATGGCACAAATGCTTTAAAAATCAAAATCCTGAACAAATTCAAAATTCAAATGACCCAAACAGGCTTGAATTCCGGTCATTTGAATTTGCCTGGATTTTGGCGCCCGGGATTTAGAGTTTAGAGAACCCTTAGCTCCGGACCCGACGGTCTTATCGCCTTCAAGTTTAACTGGAGGCGCTTCCCGCCGTCCCATTCGTTTATTGTCGGGAGGAAAGCGGCATCTATCAAGGGACTCCCTTCAACGATGCCCAGCATACTGCCGAAATCAAAGCCTATGCTGTCAAGCCTGCGGCCGTTCTGCCTTACCTGCATCTTCAGGTGGTTATTGCCGACGATTCTCGGCCTCAGCGCTTCAAGACCTTTCGCCCCGAGGACCGGCTCGCTATTGCTGCAGCCGAAGGGCTCAAGCCTTGCAAATTCGTCCACAAGCCCGATGCTTATATCATTGATGCTTACCGCAGCATCAATATTCAGAACAGGAATGAGATCGTCCCCGGAAAGACTATCGGCAATTATCCCTGAAAGCATGGCCCTGAACTCCGCAACGCTGTCAGACCGGAGACTCAGTCCCGCTGCCTGTTTGTGGCCGCCGAACCTCTTGAGAACATCCTTGCACCGGCTAAGCCCGTGGTGCATATCAAAGGGCGGGATGCTCCTGCCGGAGCCCCTGGCAATGCCGTTATCTATGGAGAGTACAATGGCAGGCCGGTAATATTTCTCAGCCAGTTTTGAAGCCACTATGCCCACGACACCCTGATGCCATCCCTCTGAGGCCAGGACAAGGGCGCCCTGGTTCATATCCATGGAGCTCAGCATATCCAGCGCTTCCCTGTAAACGGATTCTTCTATTTCCTGCCTCTTGAAATTCATATCGTTCAGCCATTTCGCCAGCGTTCCGGCTTCGCTTTCCGAAGGCGTTGTCAGGAGCCTGACGACATCGGTTGCATTCGCAATCCGGCCGGCAGCATTTATCCTCGGGATCATCATGTAATAAAGGGAAGACATTTTGAAAAAATCGGATATTAAACCGGCTGCATCCTTCAATGCCCTGATGCCGACCCTCTGCCCTGAGTGGATTAATTTCACTCCCTCTTTGATGATGATCCTGTTGTCATCTATTACAGGCACCACATCGGCGGCAGTACCGATTGCGGCAAGGTCTAAAAGCTTGTATACGTTATCCGTATTATTTTCAAACAGGCCCTGTATAATTTTAAATGCCACCCCCGCGCCGGATAAATTTACAATGCCTGATGCGGAGCCCATGATTTTGGGGTTCACGATTGCCAGCGCTTCGGGCAATTCAAAAGACAAGGCGATAGGCAATGGGCGGTGCGCTATAGGAATGTGCTCTTCACCCCCCGCCTCCGGCCCCCCACCTCCAGCCTTCCTTACCGGCTCATGGTGATCGGTGATTATCACATCTATGCCGCATGCGTTCGCAGATGAAACAGCCTCAAACGATGTGATCCCGCAATCCACGGTAATAACAAGCTTTGCCCCTGTTTGTTGAGCCCTCTCGACGCCTGCGATACCGAACCCGTAGCCATGGGACATCCTGTCAGGGATGAAATAGTGGACGTCCAGGCCGAACTCCCTCAGGCCTTCAACCATGATGGCCGTTGCGGTAACGCCGTCGGCATCGTAATCGCCGTGAATGAGAACACGCTCGCCAAGCTTTTTGGCGGTTTTTATTCTGTCCAGAGCTGTTTTAATATCGGGCAGTTCAAAGGGGTCCGACAGCTTGCCGATGTCCGGATCGAGAAAGGAATTCAGTTGCTCCAGGGTCTTTATTCCCCTGTTGATCAGGACACGCGCAAACAACGGGGAGACCGAAGCTATTCTTGAAATGTATTCGACATACTCGATGTTGGTTTTATTGACAATCCATCTGCATGCTGCTCCATCACGTGACATAAATCAGCCTTCCCTTGCCGGTTAGCGGGAACCGCCCCTCAAAATTCCGGCGGGCAGGCAATAGAGAACCGGCTCATTTCTTGGCTGCAGCCAACCGGCGGCTGGAGTTCCTGCGGAGGAGGATGACTATAGGGCTCGCAACGAAGACGGAAGAGTACGTACCGACAATAACACCCAGCAGCATGGCAAGGGCAAAATCGTGTATGACCTCTCCGCCGAACAGGAATAAAGCAAGTGAGGAAAAGAAAACCGTTAAAGAGGTCACAATGGTCCTGGAAAGCACTTCATTGATGCTCCTGTTGACCACGGTATCCACGGGCTCTTTCAGGTAGCGCTTTAAATTCTCCCTGATCCTGTCAAATACCACAACCGTATCCGTAAGCGAGTAGCCGGCGATGGTAAGGAGGGCGCTTAAAAGGATGAGGTTTATCTCCTTGTGGAGGACATAGAATATCCCGAGTACCGCCAGGACATCATGGAATGTCGCGATAGTGGCCCCGACCCCGAACCTGAACTGGAACCTCCACGCAATATATACCAATATGCCGAGGGTGGCCACGATAACCGCCCACATTGCATCCTGTCTTAATTTCGAACCGACCTTCGGTCCTATCTCCGTTGTGGAATCGATCACCGGCTTTTTATCCGAAAATTTCTGAGAGAGTATTTGCGTTATCAGCTCCGAGGCCCCTCCGATTTGCTCTTCCTGCCTCTTTGCACGGATAAGTATCTTGTTTTCGGAGGGCAGGTCCTGGAGGTCGAAATCCTTGAGCCCGCCCTGCTCAAGGGCAACCCTTACTTCATGGAGGGGAACGGTCCGGGCGAATTTGATCTGGACTGCGGTGCCGCCTGCGAAATCGACGCCTAAGTTCGCATTACCAAGGGCGATCTGGATTACGGCTATGATGCCGAGCAGCGCGAGGATACCCGAAATAGTGAAGGCATACGCCTTTTTACCCATGAAATCCACATTTGGATTCTTTATAAGCTCTATCATATGCTCAACCCCTTGATTTCCTTTTTGGCGTAAGCGATATCAAATACGGTCTTTGTACCTATGAGCGCCGTAAAGAGATTTATGGCGACACCGAGGCTCAGGGTGACCGCGAACCCTTTTATAGGCCCTGTCCCGAACTGGAACAAGACCGCCGCGGTTATGAGGGTGGTCACATGCGAGTCGAATATGGTCCAGAACGCCTTTTTGTAGCCCCCTTCGACCGCGGCCCTCGGTCCCTTGCCGCTCCTCAGCTCTTCCCTCATCCTCTCGAACATCAGGACGTTGGAATCGACGGCCATGCCCACGGCGAGTATTATTCCCGCGATACCCGGCATGGTGAGCGTTGAATTCAGCGACGCCATTGCGCCCATAAGGAGAACTATATTCAGGACAAGCGCAAGGTCGGCTATAACACCCGACAACCTGTAATAGAAAACCATGAATACCACGACCAGGAGCGTGCCGACGAGCCCGGCCCTCTTGCCCGCTTCAATGGAATCCCTTCCCAGGGAGGGGCCTACGGTCACATTCTGCAGAATTTTAACAGGGGCGGGCAGCGCACCGGCCCTCAGGACTATGGCAAGGTCCTTTGCCTCCTCCATCCCGAAACTCCCCGTAATCTGGGCATTGCCGCCGCTTATCCTTTCCTGTATGACAGGGGCTGAATAAACGTTGTTGTCGAGGATTATGGCAAGCCTCTTCTTCACGTTCTGCCCTGTTATCTCCTCGAATATTTTCGCGCCGGCATTATTGAAAGAGATCGACACATACGGCTCATTGAACCTCTGGTCTATATTCACCTTTGCCTCTGTCAGCAGGTCCCCGGTCAGGAGGACATCCTTTTTAAGGAGGATCGGTCTCTTGGTAACAACCTCGGTTTCCTTATTGACAATCCTCTGGAACAAGATCTCGTCTGTTGCGGGGATCCTCTCCTTAAATTTCTCCAAGACCGCATTCTCTTCTCCGGGCAATATGGAAGGCGGCAGTTCCGCAGCAACGGGGGACTCATCATCCACCAGTTTGAATTCAAGCTGGGCCGTCTTGCCTATTATCTCAACCGCCCTCTTGGGGTCCTTCACCCCGGGCAACTGAACCACGATCTCGTTTTCAGCCTGCCTGTGTATGGTCGGCTCCGCGACACCGAACTGGTCGATCCTGTTCCTTATAATCTCGAGCACCTGGTCCGTGGCCGTATCCCTTATCCTCTGCTTTTCTTTTTCAGACAATTTATATTGAAGGACATCCTTGCTGTCAACCAGCGCCAGCGCCGGATATGTATCCTCCACAATCTTCCTTACATCCATACCGGCGGGAGCTATGGTCACCAGCGAGCCCTCTTTCTTTGCGCTCGCCTTGACCTTCTTCCTCTCAAACATTCCGTTTAAAGAGGAGACTATCCTCTCGGTAGCGATATCTACGGCCTTGTCGCCCTCAACCTCGAAAACAAGATGCAAACCACCCTGGAGATCGAGCCCCATAACTATACCTTTACTGGGCATATTCTTTTTCCACCATTCAGGCATGTTTTGGAATACCGGGGTATTGGGCAAAAAGAAGATCACGGCAACGATTACCGTTAAAGCTATGATGGCTATTCTCCAGAGCACACCCTTCTTCATGTATCTATTATCCTCCACACGTATAAATTCTAAACTCCGATACCCAAATCCTGGACGATTTCAAATTACCGAAATCCAAAACAGTTTAGAATTCAGTATTTCGTATCGAGAGCCTGTCTTATCTTAATCCTCGTCCGATGCAGCCCTCACGGCCGCTATGTAACCTTTCCCGAATTTTACTTTTACATTCTCCGCAACCTTAACTACTACGGTATTGTCGCTCACGCTGTCGACAACGCCGTATATTCCACCTGCCGTAACCACCTTATCGCCCTTTTTGATATTTGCAAGCATCTGCTTGTGTTCCTTTGCTTTCTTCTGCTGCGGTCTTATAAGCAGAAAATAGAAAACCACGAATATCAATACTAAAGGGAGCAGGCTGCCGAGCATCCCCTGGATCCCTCCGCTTTGTCCGCCACCCTGGGGGGCTGGTCCCATCGCATAGGCATCAGCAATTACATTAAACAAAGAAAACATTATGCACCTCCTGTGTTCCCGGTAAATTTAAATCATTCCTTTTGGGAGCCTTCAAATAATTCAACATATATACTAACAGTCTTAAAGAAAAATCTCAAGATTCCCCTGATTTTCCGGCACGGTAGGATGCAGGCGCCGGGACAGCCCCTATGGTCTTCAATACTGCACGGTTAGATTGGTGTCTGCAGGCTTTCGGCTATTTTTGGAGGGGGTCAAGAATCCGGGCATGTCAAAAATAAGAGAGTTCTTTCAGGTATTGGTTGAAAAGCTCAAGGCCCTTCCTGTGCTCTGCCGTTAATTCATAATCGAGCTTGCTCCAGTAGGAAATGATCTCCTCTTCGGACATGAATGTGCGCAGCGGCGCGTGCTTTGCGATTCCAGAGAGATTTTTCAAGGCAACGACCTTCACGTTGTCCAGGTCCTTTACAAAGTTATTCAGCAATTTCTGCCGCCAACCCTCTTCCCCATGGCACCCGGCCCCGATTATCCAGAGCGCAAAGACGAACGGCAAACCTGTGCGCCTGTACCATATTTCACCGAGATCATAAGACAGTAACGAGTGACGGGTGACTTCATTGAGTAACGAGTTACTGTATTTCAATGCATCATCACCGATCAGGAGAAATGCTTCTCCGCCTGAGCTTTCCGGCCTTTTAGAAGACTGCACAGTGCAGTGCACTCCATAGAATTTCTTGAGGACAACTTCGAGCAGCCCAACTGAGGTCTCCGACTGAGAGGTAGCATACACCACCGTGCCGTCCAACTCCTCTATAGGCTTGCTGCTGAACAGGAAAATGCTTCCCACAGGACCCCTGGAGCTGACGGAATGGCTGTCGATTATCCTGTAATACAAGGGGTTCCTCAGGTATTCAATAGATGACGAAGGGCTTACGTCTATCCCTCCGTCACGGAGCATTCTATTTACCTTTGAAGGGACTCCCTCCACGAATTCATAAGATGAGCAGTCGCATTCTTTTTCCAACGCATAAAAAATCGGGAAGAGGTTTGCGTAGGGGATCCTGCCTATTCTAAGCTTACGATCCCTCACCCCTTTATTACTCCCATAGGCCTCAGTCTTGCCACCTTCTTTGAAATACCCGCATTATGCACAACGTCAACCACATTGGATATGTCCTTATACGCCTCGGACATCTCTTCGGCAAGGGTCTCCCTCCCGGCGGATTTGACGATTATTCCCCTGTCTTCCATCTCGCGCCAGATAGCGCGTCCCCTGGCCTGTCTGATGGCCTGGTGTCTCGACAGCAGCCTGCCCGCTCCGTGGCAGGTGGAGCCGAAGGTCTCGCTCATGGCCCGTTCAGTACCGAGGAGCACAAACGAGGCCCTCCCCATATCGCCGGGGATAAGCACCGGTTGACCGAGCTCTCTATAAACATCAGGCAGTTCGGCATGTCCGGGGGGAAAAGCGCGTGTGCTGCCCTTCCTGTGTACTACCAGCTTTCTCTTCTGCCCGTCGACCGTGTGTTCTTCTACTTTCGCCACATTATGGGCAACATCATAGATAAGCGACATACCCAGCTCTCCCGGCGAGAGCTTGAGCATCGACATAAAGGTTTCCCGTGTCCAGTGCATAAGACATTGCCTGTTGGCCCAGGCATAATTTGCCGCGGCCTTCATTGAGGCAAAATAATCCCGTGCCTCGGGGCTGCTGAACGGCGCGCACGCAAGCTCCCTGTCAGGCAGGACAATGCCGTATTTCTGCACAGCCCTGCTCATCACCTCCAGAAAATCCGTGCAGACCTGATGGCCGAATCCCCTGGAGCCTGTGTGGACCATAACGGTTACCTGATCTTTAAAAAGTCCCAGGACATTTGCCGCCTTCTCATCATATATCTGATCCACATACTGCACCTCCAGAAAGTGGTTGCCGCTCCCCAGGGTGCCCTGCTGCGCCCCTCCCCTGTCATATGCCTTCTTGCTTATAAGAGAGGGATCAGCCCCGTGCAGGCAACCTCCCGATTCGATTTTCTCGAGGTCAGTCGGCTCACCAAAGCCCCTCTCGACGGCCCAGCCGGCACCCTTCAACAACACCTTTTCAGCTTCGGCAGAGTCGAGCCTTATCTTTCCCTTTGAGCCGACCCCCGAGGGGATCTCATTATAAAGGACGTTCACCAGATCTTTCATCCTCGGGAGAAGGAATTCCCTTTTAAGGTTGCTCCTGAGGAGTCTTACCCCGCAGTTGATGTCATATCCGACACCGCCGGGAGAAATTACTCCCTCGTTGATATCGAATGCCGCCACACCGCCTATGGGGAACCCATAGCCCGTATGCACATCAGGCATTGCCATGGATGCCCCTACGATCCCCGGCAGAGTTGCGACATTGGCCACCTGCTCTATAGAGCCTGATTCGAGTGCCCCTTCCAGGATTCTATCTGCATAGATAATGCCGGATGTCCGCATTCCCGGCTTGTAATCTTTCGGCACTTCCAGCCGGTTTTCATCTATTCTTCTAAGCGTTGTGACTGTCATAATATCCTCCATAACCCGGCCGGCAGTCCGTAGTCCCGGTCTTTAAATAACGTTTGTAAATCCGACTTCCGGCTGCCGACAACCGACGTGAGGCCGACTTTGATTATATATCAAAAATAACGTCTATTTCCCACGTGCCGTCTATCTCTTCCACTTTGACATTATGATACGTTGCAGCCTTTATGAGCAACCGGCGCTCATGCCTTTCAGGATCGAACTCCTCGCCGTATACCATCACCTTAATTGATGCTTGACGATCAGAAATCTGCTCCGCCGCAGTCGGGCTGAAATCTGATATTTCCATCCTCCTGCCGACAAAGCCATAGGTATCAAACCGGAAGATCAACTCGTTGAGGTAATTAACCAGCAGGCCCTCAAGCGAGTCGCCCACGGCTTCCAATTCCATATCCTGCTTCTCGTCAATCCCCTCAACGTTCGTTATGAGGCCGTACATGCCGAGCCCGGCGCTCACAAACGCCGCCCCACAGCTCTCTCCATATGCCTTTATGCCGACATCTCCCGATATATCCAGCACTTCATAATCCATACATAAATAATATCACAGTAAATCTTTTAATAGCGCCTGCAGCCCGCCTTCAGATTTATGCCCCTTGCAACATCTGATATAATTTGATCGGGCATTGTGTGCGTATCGAGAGCGCAACTGTTTTTTCTTTATACCTTTGAAAAAACCGGATCCTTAATACTACTTCAAGGTTATAAAAACCATTATGAGCAAGCTTGAAAAGCTGTTCAGGTTTACAGAGCCGGGTTTTATTACAGGAGGGGATTGGCCCTCTTTATGTATCAAAACTGTTTACCTGCACTATTTATAAGCCCTTCAGCGCGGCCTCCTCAAGGGTCATGAATTGATCAAACTGGGTCTTCATCGCAGAGGCCAGATCCGCCAAAGAAACGATGCCGACCAGTTTTCCGTTTTCCGTAATCGGAAGCCTCATTACCTTTGCCCTGTTCATTATCCTTACGGCGGAATCGATATCGCTGTCAGCCTCGGCTGTTATGACATCCGTACTCATTATGTCGCACACACATGTCGACCTTGGATCTTTATTTTCTGCAGTCACTTTCAAAGCGATATCCCTGTCGGTTACCATTCCCTTAAGCTTTGCGCCATCCTCTACGATAATAATCGAACCTATGTTATACTGCTTCATTTTTGCAGCAGCCTCCTGGATTGAGGCGTGAAATGGAACCGTTACCAGATTTTTCTCCATTACCTGTCTTGTCTGCATACCTACCCTCCTTCAGACCAATCCCCATATTAAAAGTATAGCGGAAAAGGCAAGTACACTCAAACAGAATAAAATCATGAGCTGCGGTCCTGCTGCACATGCAGTATGATATAATCGGCTTTAAAAGGTTGGAGGCGCAAGGCGGTGATAACGTTCGCGGTAAGCGAAGAGAAAAACAGATGGCTCAAAGACAGGATGGAAGCCCTGGGCATTTATGAAAAAGATATCCAGGAAAATTTCATCCGTTCATCGGGAAAGGGCGGACAGCATGTCAACAAAACCTCAACCTGCGTTTACCTTAAACACATCCCTACCGGCCTGGAAGTGAAATGCATGAAAGACAGGAGCCAGTCCATAAACCGTTTCCTTGCGCGGAGGGAACTTGTAGAGAAAACCGAGAGATTATCGGGCGTGCAGACATCCGGGGATAAAAAACGTGAGAGGAAAAGAAAACAGAAACTAAAGGGCAAGAAAAGGGCGCAGGTAAAATACGGCAAAAAAGCGTGTAATTAACACGAGTTACTGTTTTTTTAGAGCTTCAGCGGGAAGGAATGATCATGGCATAGTGATGTTTATCATAAGAGTAGTGTTTCTTCGCTCCTCTTACTTTTTCTTGTATGTCACACAATCTGCGTGGCCGGCGTGCAATCCGACATCTATACTCCCTGCGTTACATTCCAGTGACTTATTATGCTTGCAGTCGCTTTCCCTGCATGCGCCAACACCCCCGATTACATCCCCGGCTCCGCCTTTCTCGCTGATTTTCGTATAGGTATCGCAAAAGGCGCACTCCGAGTTCCCTACCGTGATGGCCATCGTATGGCATTCCCTATTCATATTATACGAACAGTCTGTCGCATCACAGCGTGCAATCTTTGACATTCCCATCGGCATAGACCATACCTCCTTTAAATCATCCTTCCCGCATAAGAAAAGTGTAGCAGAACCATCGGGGGTGTCAAGAGGCAGGTTCTTCTGGATGGTACAAAGCCGGGTATCTTGAAATAAAATACCATATGATGTAAGATGTAGGAACAGGAGGCCATATGGAAAGTGTAAAGCATAGAACCCAAATATCCCTGGAGGACTGGCAATACCAAACGTTGCTTGAAATATCGAGAAAAAAGAAAAAGAGCCTGTCAGCCATTATAAGGGAGTTGCTGTCTGAAAAGCTTTCCGCACAGGCAACTCGGAAAGAAGCAGACCCCATATCCGAGCTTATGGGCATAGGCAGCGGCGATGGCTTGCCCGTGGCAAGAGAACATGACAAGTATTTATACGGCAAGAAGAAATGATACGAATATTCGTTGATACGGGCGCATGGTATGCATTTATCGATAAGAAAGACCCTGACCACATCCATGCCAAGAAATTTTACAGTAATAATACGGTACCGTTCATAACAACCAATTTTATATTCGACGAGACCGTTACCCTCCTCATGAGCCGTATGGGGTGGCGGATAGCAGGTAAATTTGGAGAAAAGCTCAAAAGCAGCAGTTTTGTAAGCCTTGCTTCTATAACGTATGCCGACGAAGAGAGGGCATGGCAAATTTTTATGAAGTATAAAGACGCAGGCTTCAGCTATACGGACTGCACCAGCTTTGCTTTGATGGAAAGATTAAAAATAGATACGGCTTTTACCTTTGACGAACATTTCAAGACCGTGAGATTCAAGACAGTGCCGTTACTGTAAGAAAAGTTGAATTCCCTGAAAAAGGGAACCGGCCCATTAGCCCTCATTCGACCATATCGAGTATCCCGGCAATTTTGCCGGCAATCAGCTTGATCGCCCTTTCACCTTTTTCCTTCGACGCCTTTTCCGGATTGCCCCATACACCGCCGGGCCAGTATTTCACTTTATCCTTAACCGTAAAAGGTTTGGGGATTTTCGGATATTCTTCGTGCGCCCTGCCTTTGACAAGTTCAGGAGATAAATAGAGCACCATCGATGTTTCAAGTTCGCCTGCATGGGAGTCATCCGGCGTCTCAGCAATCTGTGACAGCTCTTTCCATAACAGGTCATAGGGGGAAAAGACCGCGATCTTTATCCCCTTAAGATTTTCCACCAGCATTTCCGCCGTCTCTTTCATCGCCGACATATGGAGGCTGCCGCCGTGCCC
>JAMCVZ010000062.1 GCA_023476565.1 Nitrospirota bacterium | reverse complement strand
TTCCTCCCCTCCGGGAAGAAGTATCGCCGAGAAAACAAACCCTGAGGTCCTGAAAAAATTGTGCCCGGCGCCGGTGATCGGAATAGTCCCGTATATAAAGAATATCACATTTAAAAATATCGAAAAAGCTGCGATCCGCTGCATCGACTTCAGCGTCTTTTTTGTTTAATCTGCCGTGCCGGAGGCTTGATGGGATTGTTGCTGCCGTCGAGCTTTATGATCTCCGGCCCGAAACCTTCTATCTCGTGTTCAGCCATGTAGCAATAGGAGAAGATTATTATCCTGTCGCCCACAATGCCTTTTCTGGCTGTGGGGCCGTTCAGGCAAAACTCCCGTGAGCCGTGCCGCCCCGGTATGACATAGGTCTCAAACCTTTCGCCGTTATTCAGATTGCTTATCATGACCTGCTCATAAGGGAGCATTCCCGCCAGATCCATTATCTCTTTGTCGATGGTGATGCTCCCTTCATAGGCGAGGTTCGATTCCGTGACAGTGGCCATGTGGATCTTTGATCTCAAAAAGCATCTAAGCATAAAATAACACCCCGTGATGCGTAATGCGTAAAAAAAGAAAATAACGAGGTTTTAAAAGAAATTATTCTTAACTCATTACGCATTACGCATCACCTGTTACGGTTTTCATTCTATTATTTTCGGGACCCTGTAGAATTTCCCGGTGGAATCAGGTGCGTTCCTCAAAGCCTCATCCCCCGGGAGCGAGGCTGCCTGCACATCATCCCTCATGACATTGTTGAGGGGCAGAACATGGGATGTCGGCTCAACGCCGCCGGTGTCGAGCCTGTTTAACTGTTCCACATATTCTATCATCGTATTCAACTGCCCGCTGAAAGTGTCTATATCGCCCTCGGACAGTGAGAGCCTCGACAGCCGCGCAATGTGTACCGCTTCATCTTTCGTTATTCTCATTAATGCCTCGTCACCTGTCACGCGCTACGCATAACGCGGTACGGTTTTCAGATCCTTTCCAGTTGTGCGTGTCTGACGGAGAGCCGCTTTAATCCGACGCTCGGGAAATTGACCGTCACCTTGGTATCGCCGCCGTCCTCGCAGCAATCCCTCACTATGCCGATGCCCCATGCCGGATGCTTTACCTTGCTGCCGACAATATACGCCTGTAAGTGCTTTTTAGGCGGGAGGCCGGTTGGTTTTAGAGCCGTTACGGGTTTCTGCGGAACGGCTTTTTCTACCCATTGACAACAGTTTTTAGGAATATCGCTCAGGAATCTCGAGGGCTCCTGCTCCTGGACTTTTGAGTAGAGCCTTCTTTTTTTGACGCCGTTGAGACAAAGGATGTCCTTTGCCCTGGTCATGCCGACATAAAAGAGCCTCCGCTCCTCCTGCATTTCCGCTTGCTCCTCCATGGCCTTGAAATAAGGGAGTATCCCTTCCTCCAACCCGACAATAAATACCACGGGGAACTCAAGCCCCTTTGCACTGTGCAGGGTCATGAGAGAGACTGACGACTTTCTGGGAGCGTCGCTGCCGGTCGGCGGGGCAAGCGAAATCCTCTCAATAAAATCCCTGGCGGAAATATTATCGGCGGATGCTATCAATTCCATAATGTTTTGCAATCTTTCTTCTTCTATATCCTCGATATAGCCGGTCCTCTCGACTATGTCCTTTAACATGTCGGCGGCGGTTTTGTAAGATGCGGAAGATATGCAACTGATGATCCTGGCGAAATCGTTCAATTTCTCTTTAAGTGACGGCGCCGCATTGTTCGATTTGAGCATTATATTCATCGCAGTGAGAAGACTGATCGAATTTTTCCTGGCCTCCTGCTCGATTTTTGTTATGGTGGATGCGCCTATGCCCCTCGGCGGGCTGTTGATTATCCTCCTCAGGCTGACGTTGTCATTGTGGTTCAGCGCAAGCCTCATGTAAGAGGTGAGGTCTTTTATTTCCCGCCTGTAATAAAAGCTCGTCCCGCTTATTACATGGTAAGGAATGTCCTCCTCTCTCAGCGAGTCCTCTATCGCCCTTGCCTGAAGATTGATCCTGTAAAGAATTGCGAAATCATCGTATTCATAGTTGTTCTTGAGGTAAATATCCTTTACGGTCCGTGCGACGTACCGGGCCTCTTCATCCTCCGTATTGAACCTGCAGTAAAAGACCTTCTCCCCGCAGCCCTTGTCCGTCCAAAGCCTTTTGGGCTTTCTCCGGGGGTTTTTTGAGATTACGGCCCCTGAGACATCCAGGATGTTCTGGGTCGATCTGTAGCTCTGTTCAAGTCTTATGACCCTGGCTTCGGGAAAGTCTTTCTCGAAGTTAAGGATATTGCCGGCATCGGCGCCTCTGGATTTGCATATGCTCTGATCGTCATCGCCTACGGTACAGATATTCTTGTGGGTTGATGAAAGCAATCTCAGAAGCCTGTACTGCGCGGGGTTAGTATCCTGGAATTCATCCACCAGGATATACGGAAACAGTTCCGTATATCTTTTCAGTATATCGGGATTCTCTTCGAAAAGCCTGACGGTGAGCATGGTAAGGTCGTCAAAGTCGAGGGCATTGCAGCGCTTGAGTTCATCCTGATATTTAAGGTATACCCTGCCGAGCTTTTCGTCGAAGCTGAACCCGTCCCCCTGGGACAGGAATTCTTCAGGGGAGATCAGGGATGCCTTAAGAATGCTTATCCTTGAGGCAACGCCTTTGTACAATGCCTCGTATATATTGAGCTCTTTAAGAATGTGGCGAACGAGATTGCACTGGTCGTCATCGTCATATACTGAAAAATCCGGCTTGTATCCAAGCGCTTTTATCTCTTTGCGCAGGATTTTGTTGCATTGGGAGTGGAATGTGCCTATCCAGGCATTCTTGATATCGCTTTCAAGGGACTGGCAGATCCTTTCTTTCATTTTATCTGAGGCTTTATTGGTGAAGGTTACCGCGAAGATCGAGGACGGGGAATGCTTTTTCTTTTTGACAAGGTAGGCAAATTTGCAGGTTATAACCTTTGTCTTACCGCTGCCCGCACCGGCAAGTACAAGGAGCGGCCCCTTTGCATGCAGGATAGCCTCCTTTTGCTGGGGGTTAGCATCCTCTAAAAAGACTTCTTTCGCCATCTTGTTCTCCTTAATTATAATCAATTGCAACAGTCAAAGACAAGGTATATACCTGCTTCATCCGTGGCTGAAACGGGTTTTATTCAACCGTTACGCTCTTTGCGAGGTTCCTCGGCTGGTCCACATCGCAGCCCCTTAAGACGGCAATGTGGTATGCAAGGAGCTGTAACGGGACCGTCAGCAATACCGTATTGAGATAAGCGTTGCTTTCGTTTATAGAAATGGAATATTTGGAAAGATTATTTATGCTTTTTTTGTCTTTTGAAGTAATGGCTATTATGGTGCCCCCCCTGCTCTTGACCTCTTCCATATTGGACGTGACTTTTTCATAGAGTTTTCCGGAAGGAGCAAGAACGACGACGGGGAGCTCTTCGTCGATGAGGGCTATGGGACCGTGCTTCATCTCGCCCGCAGGATACCCCTCGGCGTGGATGTATGATATTTCTTTCAGTTTAAGCGCGCCTTCCAGGGCTATCGGGTAATTTATACCCCTGCCCAAATAGAGAAAATTCCTTGCTTTAATGAAGTCTTTTGCGAGGGCGCCTATCTGATTGTCCAGCTCAAGCACATATTCCACCTTTGCAGGCAGATGGAGGAGTTCCTCAATAAGCCCTGAGGCGGCCTCTTCCGTAAGGGTCCCTTTGGCCCTGCCCAGTGCAATTGCAAGGAGATAGAGCGCCACAATCTGCGCTGTGAACGCCTTTGTGGACGCAACGCCTATTTCGGGGCCGGAATGGGTATAAAATACAAAATCGGATTCGCGCGAAGCGGTGCTGCCTATGACGTTGCAGATGCTCAGGACCTTTGCGCCGAGTCTCCCGGCCTCTCTTGAGGCGGCAAGGGTGTCGGCCGTCTCCCCCGACTGGGTTATCGCAACAAAAAGGGTGTCCTCGCTTATTATGGGGTTTCTGTACCTGAATTCCGACGCTATATCGGTTTCAACGGGTATCCTCGCCAGCTCTTCTATCATGTACTTGCCTATGATCCCGGCGTGATACGAGGTGCCGCACGCAACGATAAATATTTTATCTATCCCCTTTATCGCTTCCGGGGTGAAGCCGAACTCCTCAAGAGCCACTTCCCCTTTCTCAGGAAAGACCCTCCCCCTGATGGTATCGGCAATGGCCCTCGGCTGTTCATAAATTTCCTTGAGCATGAAGTGGCGATAGCCGCCCTTTTCGGCCATCGAGGGGCTCCATGATATTGTAGAGACGCTCTTATTGAGGGGATTGCCCTCAAAATCCGTTACGATCACCCCATCCCTGTGCAGGATTGCCATCTCATTGTTATCAAGGAATATGACTTCCTTTGAATGACTGAGGAAGGCAGGGACATCGGATGCAAGGAAGTATTCATTCTCCCCGAGCCCTATTACAAGGGGGCTCTCTTTCCTGACCGCTATGATCCTGTCAGGCTCATGCTCATTGACAACGGCAAAGGCATATGCGCCTCTGACATCTCTGACCGCCGCCCTTACGGCATCTTCAAGTGTACTGGCGGCCGCGTATCTGTTGATAAGATGGCAGAGCACCTCAGTATCGGTCTCCGACGTGAAGGTATATCCCTCGCTCTGGAGTCTATGTTTGAGCTCGACATAATTTTCAATTATTCCGTTATGGACGATGACTATCCCGTCTGACCTGTGCGGGTGGGCGTTTTCATCAGACGGCTTGCCGTGGGTCGCCCACCTTGTGTGACCGATGGCGAGATTGCTTGAAACCTTGAGACTGTTGACGAGGCTTTCCAGGGCGTTTATTTTGCCCTTGCATCTTTTAACCTCTATCTTATCGCCCGCAAGGTATGCAATGCCTGCGGAATCATACCCCCTGTATTCGAGACGCCTCAGCGCATCCATTACTATAGGGATGGCGTTTTTATTGCCGATATAGCCTGTTATCCCGCACATAGCTAAACCAAATAAGAAATAGGAAATGGGAGATGGGAACTCACGAAGAAGATATCCTATCCGCTTTTTCTATTTCTTACTTTTCCTCCTTTTATTTTTTATTTCCGATTTCTCATTTCCCATCTGTTTTTTCAGCGCCCATTTTTCGATATGTCTTTGCCCTGTTCTGCTTAAGGCGAGGGCGAGGGGCGGGACATCCCTGGTAATTGTCGAGCCTGCTCCTACATATGCTCCTTTGCCGATCCTTACCGGTGCGACGAACTGGGTATCGCTCCCGATGAACGCGTCTTTCTCGATCAAAGTCTTATGCTTCTCCCTGCCGTCATAGTTGCAGGTTATCGTGCCGGCCCCGATATTCACATTCTCCCCTACTTCGGCATCTCCGAGATAGCTGAGGTGGGATGCCTTGGTCCCGGGGCCGATGAGGGATTTTTTTATCTCGACGAAATTCCCTATTTTTGCTGACGCGCCGATGACGGAGCCCGGCCTGATGTGGGCAAAAGGGCCTATTGCCGCCTTGTCTTTGACAACCGATGATTCAATGAGCGTGGAATCCTTTATGGTTACATTATTGCCCAGGACACTGCCGGTTATCCTTGTATTCGGATATATGACGCAGCCGCTCCCGATAACGGTTCTGCCCTCGATATGCACGTTGGGATAAATGACCGTATCACTGCCGATCTCGGCCTCGGGATGTATGAAAACCGATGCCCTGTCGATGAACGAGACCCCGCTGTCCATCCATTTCGACACGATCCTGTCCCTTTGATAAGAGCCGGCTTTGCAAAGGTCTGCCCGCGTGTTTATCCCCGTAAGCTCCGTCTCATTGCCGAGGATATGGGCGCCGACCCGGTACCCTTTCCCGACTGCTATCCCCACGATATCGGTAAGGTAATATTCCCCTTTTGCCTTATTGACCTTTATCTCTTTCAGGAGCGCCGTCATGTGCGATTCAAGGGCATAGATGCCGCTGTTGACTTCGTTTATTTTCTTGTGCTCCTCGCCGGCGTCTTTGTCCTCTACGATTGCTGTTACCTTTTGCCCGTCCCTGATGATCCTGCCATATGCGTGGGCTCCCCCGGCAATAAAGGATATCATGGAGATATCTTCCCGGTTTTTCTTATGGAGCTTCAGGAGCTTGCGCAGGGTTGCCGGATTTACAAGCGGGGTATCCCCGCTTACGATAAGTATGGTGCCGTCAAATCCTTTCAGGCGCTGCACGGCCGCCTTGAGCGCATCACCGGTGCCTTTCGGCTCTTTCTGGACTGCGAAGGCAACAGGATTGTCCCCCAGGGTGTTCCTTACGCCGTCGTTATTTCTGCCGATTACCACTATGTTGTTTTGTGCCTTGAGCTGCTTTATTGAATCGATAACATGCTGGAGCATCGGTTTCCCGTTTACCGGGTGAAGGGCCTTCGGGAGCGCGGATTTCATTCTCGTGCCGAGGCCGGCTGCAAGGATAACGGTAGCAAGATTCACGTTAAGAACTCCTTCCTATATCGAGCAGTGCTCTTGTTGGAATGTTTTTGAGAGCGGCTTGCGATTCCAATATCTTTGAGGGCGCGGCTATGCCGCCCGAGAGAATAATTCTGATGCCTTCCTCAATCGGTATATCGGTATAAATAATGCTTGCCTCATTAAGGAGGACGACCTCCCCGAGGTACAGGTTGTTTGTAGGTATGTATATGGCCTTCAGGCATACCTCACGGCCATCGGCCTGCACTATGCATTCCTTTGTCAGGAAGCCGAATGCGTAGGCGCCTGCCCGCGGGTATTCGACAATGACGAATTTCTTGAATGAGCTGTTGTCTTCAGGAGAAAAGGCGTCGACGAGCTGTTTTATGGCAGTGTATATGCTTTTGAACACAGGGATGTGCAGAAATATCCTCTCCATGAATCCCAGGATCTTCTTGCCGAAAACATTTGTCGAGACGATCCCTATGAGGAATACGCTGGCAATAGCGGCAATAAAGCCCAATCCGGCGATATGACGACCGAGGAGCGCATCGAAAAAAGGGCTCAGGATGCCGTCGACAAATTTGAACAGGTTGAAGAGGACGAGGATAGTGAAGACCACAGGGATGGTAATTATCAGCCCTGCCAGAAATTTCCTCTTGAAGGTAATGTGTATGGATTCGCCCATATAACTCCTTTAAGCGGGAGGTGGGAAGTTGCCCCTAGCTTCTCAGTGCTACCGATTCGTCCGTTATATCAAAGTTGCTGTAAACATTCTGAACATCATCATTGTCTTCAAGGGTATCGATAAGCCTGATCATATGCTCGGACGCGCTGCCTTCCAGTGGAACGTAGTTTTTGGGAAGCATCGTTGTCTCGGCAAGTGAAACAGGTATGCCCCCTCTGGTAACGGCTTCTTTTACCGCATTAAGATTTTCCGGCTCTGTAATGATCTCATAATTGTCTTCTTTGGGGTCGTTTTTCATGTCTTCCGCCCCTGCATCAAGGACGAGCGACATTAAGGTGTCTTCATCCGCTTTTGATTTCTCGACGAGTATATAGCCTTTTTTCTCGAACATCCATGAGACGCAGCCGGCTTCCCCGAGGTTCCCGCCGTGCTTTGAAAGGATGTGCCTGATCTCGGAAACAGTTCTGTTTTTGTTGTCGGTAAGGACTTCTATGAGAAGGGCTGCTCCGCCGGGTCCGTATCCTTCGTATACGCTTTCTTCATAGGTGGCGCCAGGCAGTTCTCCGGTGCCTTTCATTATTGCCTTTTTTATATTGTCAGAGGGCATATTAGCCTCTTTGGCCTTCTCTATGGCGAGTCTTAACCGGGGATTCCCGTCAGGGTCTCCGCCCCCTGCCCGCGCTGCAACGGAAATCTCCTTCACTATTTTTGTAAAAGCCTTGCCTTTTTTGGCGTCAGTATTAGCCTTTTTATGCTTTATCTGAGACCATTTGGAATGCCCTGACATGTAAGATTCCCCTCCTGATTGCCAAATAATAATGAAATTAACAGTGGACTGCCGATACGCAATAGGAATTGGCATGCTGTCTACTCTTTATGATAATAGGATTGTACCAATACTGTCAAGGAATTGAGGGGTATGACTTATGAAATCAAAGCCGGATGTTCGATAAACAGCGCCGGTTGAGCGGCCTACAGTTCCGCATCTTTCAGCGCATCTTTGCACGGGCAGGTGCGGCGGGCGGGTATATGCGCAATAAGCCCTTTGAGCAGTGATTTTATCTTTTCCATGGAACTCCTCATCGTTTCAACTACCTCGGTTGTCGTCAGCTTTTTATCAGATATCCCGGCGGCGTAATTGGTCACTACAGAAATCCCCAGAAGGCAAATCTCAAGCTCTCTTGCAAGCGCTGCCTCGGGCATTGCCGTCATGCCGACCATGTCAGCGCCTGCCAGGGAGAAGAATTGTATCTCCCTTGCGGTCTCCAGTCTCGGACCATTGACACAGAGGTATGTCCCGGTTTCTTTTGCAGGCAGGCCGGTATCCCTGGAGGCTTGTATAGCCAACCCCCGCATTTCATTGCAATAAGGGCTGGTGAAGTCTACATGAATGACTTTATTTTTATCATAAAACGTGGATGTCCTTGCCCCGAAGGTCATATCGATTATCTGATCGAGAAGGACGATGGAGCCGGGCGGCATGCTGCTGTTTATCCCACCCACGGCGCTTACCGATATGACCCTCTCGACACCGAGTGATTTGAATCCCCATATATTGGCCCTGTAATTCACCTTGTGGGGCGGGATGCTGTGGGGGATGCCGTGCCGGGACAGGAATGCTATTTCAATCCCGCCGAGCGTGCCTGTCTTGTAAGCGGAGGAAGCCTCTCCAAAGGGAGTGGATACCGAGACTTCTTTTGTTATCTCAAGCCCCTCGATTTCATAAAGCCCGCTGCCGCCTATCAGACCGATCATCCGGTTATTGTATGGGAAAGGGCAATTTCAGCGCAAGCAGACTTGTGCTGTTTTATCTGCGAGCGTGGGTGGCACAGTCAAGGAGGGGTTGTTGCGGAGTGCGGCTAAACTCCCTCTTTCTCAGCGCCTCTGTGGTCAAGTCTACACCACGTACCGAATTGCAATTCAGCAGATGCTTGCATCTTTTCCGGAGAATTCGCTTTTCAATCTCTGCATGATATTGACTGTAAAGGTCTTATCAAACCACTGATTCAGACCGAAGCGGGTATAGATGCCGCGAGTTTTTGATACATAGTTCATCCGGTCGATGAGAACACGATGGACATAGGGCCGTATCTCCTGAGCAAGCCTTTCAGGGTCCATCGGCAGCACCGGGCCGATGAACGCATACGTCTTTATCCCCTGTTTATGGAGTGTTTTCAGGGCATTTATTCTGGCCTCAATAGATGGGGCATGCGGCTCGAATATCTTCCTTATCCTCTCATTGTCCGTCGTGACTGTAAGCCCGACCTCTATATCATCAAACTTTTTTATCACGTCGAGGTCTCTCAGGACGAGCGGGGATTTCGTAAGTATGCCGACCGGGAATTGATACTCCAGGAGCGTTTCAAGACACTGCCTGGTCAGTTTGTATCCGGCCTCGGCAGGCTGGTAGGCATCGGTCACCGAGCTTAACATGACGGCGCCAGGTTTCGCCTTTTTAAGTTGCCTCCGGAGTATATCAGGCGCATTGATTTTGGCATCGATAAAATATCCCCACTCCTCCGTGTGCCCTGTATATTTTTTCATGAAAGTCGCGTAGCAGTATTTACAGGCGTGCGAGCATCCGACATAGGGGTTTATGCAGTAGTCGACACCGGGGATACCGGATTTGGACAGAATGGATTTAGCTTTAATTTCCTGAACGACCAATCCCACTTCTTATTTTAACATTAAAAAGCCTCGCTGCCGATTATGCAGGGACCGTCTTAATAAACCGAAAAACCAATGCCCGTTTGCATCTAACTACCGCTTGCCTTCTCCTCTATGGGAATTCTTTTTCCAGCCTTCTCAGCCCTTCCTCCGGGTTATGCAGGGCGGATGCCCTGAGTTCCCGGTATCTCCGGAGGGACTTTTTATCAAAGAGGCCGGAACGTGCATCGAGGAGCTTTATCCTCTCTTTCAGCGCTCCTGATATTTTATGGTACTTCCTGTATTTTCCAGGGTCCGTTTTGATGGAGAAATCGCCGGGCATTTTCCATTTGTCTTTCAGGTAAAGCCATGAAGCAAAGTCTGCCAGCTTGTACCCTGGCAGCAGTTCTATGGGAGAGGTTGCCCTGAGGTTTTCGATCCGTATGCCTTTTTTATCCGCTACGATCCTGTATCCCCCGGTAAAGGGCTCCGCCCCCTGGGCGTCTTCGAATTCCCAATGGGAAACAGAAAGCTGTTTTGAGGAGCTATGGCAGGAAGGGCAGCCCCTCGCAGGCCCGAAGGGATGGGCGGCCTGTTCGATCTCAAGCCAGAGGAGATGCTTGTTGTCAAACGCAGAGGGGGGGATCCCCTCCCGTGAAATGGTGAAAGTGCCTGCCACGTAATAAGCATCCCTTGTTTCACCGTCCGGCCATCGAAACCGGATGCCCTTCGACGGCAGTACATCTTTTTTTACATTGCCGAGGCTGTGGGGCCAGATCTTCACCGGCATCCACATGCCTTTCCGGTCCTTTATAAGTATGGGAGGCGACTGTGTACCGTAGTAAAGCGAGTATTTGTTGAAGGGGGTGTCTTTTCCAGCTACCTGTCCGGGCCCCCATACGGTTATCTGATAACCGCGGAGTTCTTTGATATGGCATGCTGCGCAATCCATATTTTTGTGAACATCCCCCGCATGCGCCGCTTCGATTTCGAGGTGGCAGTCCTGGCAGGAGGCCTTCCTCTCGATATGTCCCATGCCGCCTTCACCCGTGGGGTGGCATTCGATACAGGAGAGCCTTTTCTTGTTTTTATAGTGTATGTCGGCAGCCATTCCTCCGGGCACGGAGTAATCCCCTCCCAGATAAGTTTCGCCCCTGCGGCTGTGCATTGCCCCCGGATGGCAGCTCGTGTTGCCGCGGCTGAAGCCCGCGCAGTTCTCGGCAAGGGGAGCTCTTGTAAAGACATGGGCGCCGCCGTGTTGCAGAGAGTACCCCTTGCCGTTTCCGGGAGTGCCCGGAGTGTAGTGGCAATCAAGGCATCCTGCGTGGCAAATATTACAGAACTTCTGTTTATCCTTCGCCTGTTCGCGGCTGAAAGGGACATTCATCTCTTCTCCTATCCTGCGGGTGTTTGAGAAGTCGAAACCGGTTCTTTCATGAGTCCCCGAAGGGGGCTTGTCTGCAAAGGAAGGTCCGCAATTGTGCGGCCCGTAAGGTATAAGCCAGGTCTGCATGGTGCGCTGGCGGTAATTGTGACCCATATGAGATGTTTTGAACTGTTCCAACTCCCGGGGATGGCAGCCGCCCTTGCCGCAGGTCTTTTCGGCGATGCCTGGATCAAAATCAAAGGTTTCGGGATCACGGTCATGCCAGAGGATATTCCGTACGGGAAGCGGGTACCACGCGCCATTCCGGTAAAGCTTCGGCAGGAACGAGGTGAGGAGGTTGTCGCCGGTCCTGCTGAGGCCGTATGGATACCCGGTTTTCCGGTCCTCAAGAGTTCCGTTTTCGGAAACGATGAGCATTTTGAGCATGTCCTTATGTGCCTTGTCTTTATCCCTGGCCCTGCCGTTGCCCAGATGGCAATCCCTGCATTCGATATGGCGATGACGGCTCTCTTTACGGACGATTTCGTCGGTCATATACGCCCAGGGCGCATTGAGCCGTTCCATCCTGCTTTTGTCAGCGTGGCAGCGCACACATTCCAGGGAGGTGTCCATCCAGGCTCTATAACCGAGGAGGACGGTTGTAAAAAGGGCTGCTGCGCCGATAAGAAGAACTGTCCTGGGGGTAAGCCATTCACTGAGCCTGCCTGCAACAAGCGGTGTCCTCATTTTTTCAGAGTCCTCCTGAGATGCCCTGCCGTTTCACCATATGGAAATGCGCCCACAGCAGGAGACTCGTCACTAATGGAATCCATATGACATGGATGCTGTAAAATCTTACCAGTGTGGCGCCGTCGACTTCCGGACCGCCCCGGACAAGATAGAGGAGGTGATTCCCTATGAAGGGGACGGTAGCAGCCATGCCGGTGCCTACGACCGTTGCCCAATAAGCCTTTTGATCCCAGGGCAAAAGATAGCCCGTGAAGCCGGATGCAAAAGCGAGCACCAGGATAAATGTGCCGGCCACCCAGTTCAGTTCCCGGGGGGGACGGTATGCCCTCTGTGCGAACACCCTTACCGTATGGAGCATAACGAACAGGATGAGCAGGTTGGCCGACCATTTGTGCAGCCCCCTGATGAGAGCTCCGAAATGAACCTCACGGGTTATCCTTACGACACTCTGGAAGGCCTCTTTTTCCGAAGGCACATAATAGAAACTGAGCAGCATGCCGGTCAGCAGCACTGCGAGATAGAGCGTAAAAGCTATTCCCCCGAGGCAATAGAAATAGCTCAGGTTTTGCGGAACCGGCCTTTGCAGGAAATTTTTGTGAGGTGGTTTGATGCCGAAGCGGCGGTCTATCCAATCGTAGATCCTGCCCATATTTATACCTTAACCCCTGCGAATACCTTTTCCCCCTCCATTTTCAGGGGAATCCTCGTGAGGGGAAGGGGAGGGGGGCCTGACAGAACGCGGCCTTCGATGTCATAGCTTCCCCCGTGGCAGGGGCAGAGGAACCGCTTCTTGCTCCTCGACCAGTCCACAAGACATCCGAGGTGGCTGCATACGGACGAGAGGGCAAAGGTTTCTCCGGCATTACATACCACAAAGACCCTGAGGACCATTGCCCTTTGCTCATGCTCATACGCCAACTCCATTTTTTTTACTCCCTCTTTCGGCAAATCATCCTCATTCAACAGGTAGAAAAACTTTGTTGTCCGTTTCTTCACCTCTGAAGGATAGAGGAATCCTGCAGCGGTGATCCCGAAGAGGGAGGCGAGGAGCGTAAAGCCGCCCTTTACGAGACGCTTTAAGAACCGCCTCCTTGTATCTTGATAAAAGCGGCCCATCACGGCGCCAGGACAGGGATCAAGGTGAGTATAAGGAAACCGCCCAGGAGAAGAGTAAAACAAACAGCGGCAATTCTTCCGGAGGCGGCGGTCCCGCGGTCGATGCAGGGGATGCAGAGTGCAAGCGCCACGGCGAGGAGGGGGACCGCTACAGTGCCTATAAATGTCCACTTCCCGGGGAAATACCGCACTGCCTGGTATAACCAGAGGAAATACCATTCAGGCTTCGGCTGATAGGGCGATATAAAGTTTATTTCCCAGCCGAGGGACGGTGGAAAGAGCATTGCAAGGATAAACACGATCCACAGGGTGAGGAAGATTGCTATAAGTATCTCGCTCAGGTAGCCGGGGTAGAACTCTTTAGTCTTGACGGGAAGCTTTATTATCACAATCAGCCCTTTACTTTATTCATGCTGCATCCCTTTCCCGATGCGCCGCATAGGTATAAGTATACTGACAGGAGAGCACGGTAAGCAAGCCTGCCTGAGTACCTCTCAGGCCCTCCCTGTAATTGCAGCGTGTTCAATCGCCATGCATGACGGGTAAGAGGGGGGTTGATAAGCGGGGGCGTCCCAATGAGGGTTCGCCCCCGCCTGCGGCAGATGGGGGGGGAAGTTGTCTGCCGGTTTTCAGCGATGCACCAGAACGGGAATTTTAGTATTCCCCAGCACTTTCATTGTCACGCTTCCGAGGAGCGTGCCCTTAATTCCGGTCCTGCCGTGTGATGCCATCATGATGAGGTCACAACCCCTGTCCTCAGCCGCCTTCAGGATGTCCTCGGAAGGGAGGTCTCCTGTTACGAAGAGGCATTCACAGGTTATGCCGGCCTCCTGTGCAGCCTGTTTGATCACCGAGAGATGACGCTCAGCCGCGCACCGGAAGGACTCTTCGAATTTAGTCCTGAATTTTTTCGCGTCGTCGCTATCCCCGGGTGTCCATACATCCCAAATGTCACCGGGAGAGGGTTTCGGTATGACAAACAGCCCTGTCAGACGGGCATTCAACGCTTTCGCAAGACTGACGGCGCTTTTGATCGCCTTTTCCGACAGCTCCGAGCCGTCTGTCGGTACGAGGATATGCTTGTACATGGATGCCTCCTCCTATTTTTGTATGATAAACGTGAACGTGCCCCCTTCTTCTTTCGTCTCAACCAGCTTGTAACCGGCCCTCTCACAGAGAGCGGGTATGCTGTGCTTCGTGCTGCTGTCATTGGCAATAACGTGGATGACCTGCCCCTTATCCATGGCCTTCAGCGTGTTCATGGTCATGACCATAGGCCTCGGGCATACCAGGCCCTTCACATCGAGTACTTTATCAGCTTTGATTTCGGTTGACATTGAAACCTCCCTTTAACCTTCCATATATTTTTTGAATGTCCTGCCGGAGAACCACGTCATGAAGAGCGCCCACAGCAGTATTATGCTTATGGTGAAAATAACCGCCACAGGGTAACTTCCGAATATCTGGGGCAGATAGACATCCCTGATATTCTTTGAACCGTACGGCGCAAAGATGGTCTTGAACCACGGCTCCTCTCTCATCGGGAACAGCCACGAGGAAATGCAGATAAGCGTGATGAGGCCCACCCATATTTTCACCTGCCCCTCCGCGGTCCTCCAGAGGCTGTCGCTTACACATGCCCCGTTGAGCGCCATCCCGATGCCGAAGAGCACCGAGCCTATTAATATCCCTATGCCGGCTGGGCTGATGGCGAAGATCTCGGCGTAGGCGATATCCGGGGATACGGAACCGAGGAGTTTGAACGGCAGGAAGCCGATCACGAGCAGCGCGTAGAGGAGCGCCATCGCGCGCGACATGTCGCCGAATCCCGTCAGGAAAGGTTCACGGTAGGCATAGGCAAAGCACATGCCCCCCCTCTGCATGGCAAAACCCGTGAGCGTCGCGGCCAGAAACGACATTGAAAGCGCGGGGTAGCCGATGCTGGTGAAGCGGAACAGCACAAGCGCCATTACGAAGACCAGCGCTATCGCCAGGAAAGGCTGGTATCTGATGCCGCCGGGCTCGCCGCCGTCCGCGCGGGCAGGCATCTTGGGCCAGATAGTCCTTGTCTTCTCAAAATGCATCAAAGGCATATACCCTGCGCCGTCGGCCATGCATGCCACGCGCGCTATTCTTCGCTTCTCCAGCCAGACTATGATCTTTGCGCCGAAGAAGGAGCCTATGGTCATGCCGATGACCATGATAATCGCCTGGACGCCCATTGCGCCGAGGTTGGTGGTGCTCACGACAGGGCAGCCGAACTGGAACACCGCGCCGACCCCCATGAGAACGCCCCCCACAAGCGCGAGGCCGTATTCGAGCCTGTCGAGCGGGACCTTGAGGGCGAATTCTTTGGCCAGGAGCGCCGCGATCAGGCCCCCGAAGAGTATTCCGAGCATGGTGCCTGCCGTGGGCTCGAGAAACGGATTGGGATACTGCACGAAATAGCTTATGGTCTTGCCGTCGGGCCATAGGTACCCGTTGAACGGATAATGGGGGAGCCCGATCTTGCCGAGGGCGCTGTTTATGATCCCGCCGAGTTCCTTGAGCCCGAGGAATGTCCCCAGGGGCTTTGCCTGGTCATAAGGGTTGCTCCCCGAAACCGTCCTCGCAAGAGACCAGGTGGCGATCCCGTATGATATTATCCCGGAAAGCGCCATGAATATGGCTGCTATCCAGAGCGGCCACTTCTCCCTGAAAAATTTTTTGTACCAGGTATCCCACCATCCTTTTATTCCGAAATCGAAATCACTCATTGTGCTACCTCCCTTGATTTTTTGTCGAGACTGCCGAAAGGCACGACCGCCCTTACCATGAGATTACCCTGTCGTAATGGAATATATCTTCGACAAGGCTTTCATAGGAGGTCCCGTCTTTCGGGACATCGATAATCTTCAACTCATGGCTTTTCCCCTGTGCCTCCATGATCTTGTGTGATATTTCATCAGGCCCGGATATGATCAAATGTAAAATCTTCATCTTTCAATCTCCTCAATAAGGCAATATGTGGTCGTAATCAAGGAGTCTTTCCGCCATATCCTCTGCCGTCAGGTGCTCGAGTCCCGCACCCTGGAAAGTCGCAAAGACCTTCAGGTCAAGCTCTTTCACCCCCTCAAGCTGGGCCAGAACCTCCTCTTCGGCCTTTAAGGGCCGGCACAGAAACAGGTCTATCGTATCTTCAAGGATGGTAAGGCCGACGCTCATTCTGAAGGCTTCGGCCTGCCTGTCCCTTACAATCACGGCTATCTTCTTGCTGTCCATCCTTCCCCCTATAAGATTATGACCCTGTCGGAGTCATGGTTCATAACCGCGTTATTGTACTGGCTGCCGCAGAGTATCTCTTCGGGAAGACCGTCTTTTGAAACGCCGAAAACATGGGTGCTGTGGTCGCAGAAGCTCACCGCAACATCCTGTATTTTATGGAGGCCGGCAAAGCCGGGCTCCCTGAGGAGCCTGACCCCCTCATCCATGGCGAATATGGCGACCTCGTGGCCCTTTCCGGCTGCCGCCTCTGTGATCCCGATGATATGGTCGAGATTTTTATCCTTATTGACCAAAATGCCGAGTTTCATCAAATCTCTCCTTTTATTGTGTGCAGCTTCTTTTCCAGGGCTTTTCGACAGTGAGCGCAGAAGTGTTTCCCTTTATAGTCGGTATCGGACAGGGTGTAGGAGAAGAACATGACGCATCTATGGTCGTTGCAGTGCTGAAGTCCGTAGGTATGCCCGAGCTCATGTATTGCGGTCTTCACTGTTCTTTCCGTTGCCCTGCCGTTTCCGTTCTTGAACCGTGCCGTGGAGACGAGGGCCACAGGGCGGAATTCATCGGCAAGCCCGAATATGTAATTCAGGCCGGGCACATAGAGATCAACGTCTGTAATGCAAAGAACCCTCATGCCGTCTTCCGCCTGTATGCCCGCGTGGTCCAGGAATTCCTGTGCGGAATACTGCTTCCTCTCCGGGTCATAAGCCTCCCCGCAGGATTGCAATACCCCCTTGTCTATGGTGACGGCATCCCCGAAGGTCTGCCGCACCCATTTTTCGACTTCGGAGAGCAGGTCCTCTTCGATAGAGCTTGACGGAATTATCCTTATCTCTTCTGTCATGCCGATCATCCCTGCCGAAAACTTCAGTGATGCTCTTTCTTTGTCCCCAGCGCTGTTTTCAATTCCTCCACTTCTTTCTTCAGCTTTTCCATTTCTTTTTCCATTTTCGGGAGATCTTTCTGCATGGGTTCGAGGTTCATCCATTGTTCGTCGGCAATAGGATAGGGGGGGGCGAAGTGGTTCCCGTACACTATCCAGGAGTCATCGTAATTGGCGATGTTTTTGAAGCCCAGCAGTTTCAATTGAAGATAGGTAAGGGTTGAGCGCGATCCTGTCTGGCAGTAGGAGACGGTCCGTTTGTTTTTGTCGAGTTTCCCGAAGAACCGCTCTGTGCCGAGGACGGCAGGGGGAAGTATTTTCCCTGTCTTCTTGTCGAAGGTCAGTTCGTGGGAGAGGTTCATGAGGGTGTTGGGGATGTACCCGCCCCTCAACGCACGGACATCGTACCCGGTGTGTTCCTTTGCACTCCGTGAATCGATAAGCTGAACATTTTTGATCTTGCCTGTCGCGATTTTCAATATTTCTTCGGTGGTGGCTATTCTCCCCGGCTGAACAGCGGCTTTAAACACCGCGGGAGAGAGTTTTGTCTCATCTTTGGACATCGGTTTGTTTTCCTGTTTCCAGGCCACTATGCCGCCGTTGAGGAAATGAGTTTTATCATGGCCGAGGTACTCAAGTATCCAGTACCCCACGGTGGCGTGGACAATATCCCCGTCTGAGTAGACCACTACATGCTTGTCGTTGCTTATTCCAGCACCGCCGAGAATTTTTTCCAGCCTGTCTGCTGGCAAAGCCCTCTGGGTGCCGTCTCTCAAGATCACTCTGCAGGAGTCCCCGAGGGAAATTGCGCCCTGGATATGCCCTGCATCATATTTCTTCTTTACGCGGCAGTCGAGGACCACCCAATCGGGCTTTCCAATGATCCCCTGGACGTCATCCGTGGTCATTAATATCTCGGCAAATACCGATGAACAAATAAACAGCACACAAGCGAAGACCACTAAAAACGCAACTTTTGTACTCCTTTTCATTTGCTACCTCCCCGTGTATTTAGTTTCTAACATCCGCCGACGCCTGCCGGCAGCAGCATAAAGGGGATCAGACCCCTTCCGATTTCCTTGCCAGTCTTTGCATCAACCGCAACGATTACCAGATCGAATTTCCCCAGCGGGGTGCCGGGCGGTGTCGCAAAAATCGCCGTTGACGTGGCCTTGTCTCCCTTGACGGAAACTTCCTTCGGGTCGATGATGATCCCCATGTCAGCGAACTTTTTGGGGATCCCCACCTTCACTCTGGAGACATTGAGCCCCTTGGTCGAAAATTCAAACCTGAGGGTTGCGGCCCGCCCCAATGCGACCTGCGCCCTCGTGATGCCCGGCCTGTTGGGAAACCACTCAAATCTGGCAGACTGGGCCTCCGCTGCTTCCACCTCGTTGAACAACCCGTGGCGGGCCGTTCCCTTCAGGCCGTTATCGGATACGATAAAAAGACCCAGGAAAATGCCCGCTAGGCATAAAAACGTCTTTGCTCTCTTACCCATTATTACTCCCTCCTTGTTTTATAAGCGATAAAAAGCGTCTTGCGCATACGGACCTGCGCGTCCATCAGAATACGATCTCGTCCTTCTTCCCGCTCTGATCGCTTTTTTGCTCGGTCTGCGCCTTCACTTTGCTCAATTCTCTCAACGGCTTATCGAGCGGGGGCAGCATGAATCCCAGAGCGAGGTAAGCGATGAGGACCGCGACCCATAGCCAAGGTAAGGTAAGGCCTCCTCTTACTCCTTCGGACATATTCACCTCCTGATATTTTTGAGGATGAAAAGCAACAATCGTACCATGGAGAGAGGGCGTTGCTGTCTGAGAAGTTTTCGTCTTCCCGGACAGGTGGGAAAGCCGTTTTGGAGCTATCCGCCGACGGCGTGAGATTTTGATTCATGAATAGCAGGGGAACGGGCGGCGTATTTCAAAATGAAAGAATATTTCAGAATGAAAGAAATTTCATGAAAGATCGTATCTCTTGATCTTTCTCCACAGGGTGGCCTGGCCTATGCCGAGCGCATGGGCAACCAGATGTTTTTTTCCGTGAAAGTGCCTTAATGCGGACTGTATGAGCTGACGTTCCATATCTTCCAGTTTCATGATCCCCTTTGGCGCTATAGACTCTTTGGAACGGCTCAGGATCTCTTTTGGGAGGGAGGACAAACCGATCTTTTTGCTCAGCTCCAGGATTACCGCCCTTTCGATGACGTGCTCAAGTTCCCTGACATTGCCGGGCCAATCATACGTGATGAGCGCGTCCATTGCCTTTGGCGTAAAGCCCTGGATATCTTTCCCGAGCCTTTCACCGGACCGGGCGAGGAAATGATATGCAAGGAGGGGAATATCATCGTGCCTCTCCCTGAGCGGGGGAAGGGTGATGGTAACGACCTTTAACCTGTAGTAGAGGTCCTGCCTGAATCTTCCTGCGGCAACCTCTTTCTCAAGGGGGAGATTGCTTGCGGCAATAATGCGGACATCGACCGGTACGGATTCGGTCGAGCCGATACGCATGATCCTCCCTTCTTCCAGTACCTTGAGCAATTTTACCTGCAGGCTCTGGCCTGCGTTGTTTATTTCATCGAGGAACAGGGTCCCGCCGTGTGCTGCCTCGAAGAAGCCTTCCTTTCTTTTTATTGCGCCGGTAAAGGCCCCTTTTTCATGCCCGAAGAGCTCCGATTCGAGAAGGGTTTCCGTCAAGGCGCCGCAATTGATGCTCAGGAATTTTTTTGACGCCCTTTTGCTCAGTTTATGGATAGCTCTCGCGGCGAGACCTTTTCCGGTCCCGGTCTCCCCCTCGATGATCGCCGTCGTATCAAGCGGTGCGATTTTTTCGATAAGCTCTTTTACTTCCCTTATGCGCTGGCTGGAGCCGATGATCTCTTCCGACCTGCACGATTCCAGTTCAGAGGAGAGCCTGCGGTTTTCTTCTATAAGCCTCTGGTAATCCAACGCCTTCCTGACTACCAGGAGCAGGCCCTCGGGGTCGAAGGGCTTTTGTATGTAATCGTAGGCGCCGAGCCTCATCGCCTGAATTGCCGACTCGACCGTCCCGTAGGCGGTGATCACGATGATCAGACTTTCAGGATAGAGCTCCTTTGCCCTGGACAAGAGGGTAAGTCCATCCATTTCGGGCATCTTAAGGTCGGTGACCATCAGGTCAAAGGGCCTCCTCTTCAGGATATCCAGGGCCTCTTCCCCGTTGCCGGCGGTGAGCACCGAGTACCCCTCACGGGTCAGTACCTCTTTCAGGAGGGACCGCATTCTCCGGTCGTCCTCTATGACCAGGATATCGAACATCACGCTTACCCTCCGCAGAGCGTTTTGGGTTTATAGGGGAGCCTTACCGTAAAGGTGGCCCCCTTGCCCGGCGCGCTCTCCACGTATATGGAGCCCCCGTGTTCCTGTATTATGCCGGTGCAGATGGACAGTCCGAGCCCTGTGCCTTTCCCCACCGGTTTTGTCGTGAAAAACGGATCGAATATCCTGTTGATATGCGCCTTCGGTATGCCGGGTCCGTTATCCTGTATCGAGAATTCCACTTCATTTTTCATGGTGCGGCTTTTTATTTTTATGATACCGTCCCGCCCCTCCAGGGCGTGGACGGCATTGATGATGATATTGTAAATGACCTGTTCTATCTGGTTTGGGTCGGCCTGCAGAGAGGGTACGCGCTCCAGGCTCCTGATAATTCTTATATTGCCCGCTGTAAAGGTGTCCTGCAGGGAGTCCGCGACCCTTCTGATCAATGTGTTAAGAGAGAATTTTTCCAGGACGGGTTTTTTCTGGTGGGAGAAATCCAGAAGCCCCCTGATGATCTTGCTCCCTACATTGGCCTGTTCAGCGATAACCTCCAATTTCGTCTTCTGCTCTTGAGCGATTGCCTGGTCCTGCAGGACAAGTTTGGTATACCCGATAATGTTTCCCAGCGGCGTATTCAATTCATGTGCGATGCCCGCTGCAAGCTGCCCTATGGAGGCGAGCTTTTCCGTATGGCGCATCGCGTCCTCCGCCTTCTTTTTCTCGGTTATGTCCATGGAGACCTCGATAACCCCTTCGACGGTTCCGTCTCCGTTTTTGAGAGGGGAGGTGACGATCTGGAAGACCTTCCCTTTTTTGGTTATCTCCTTTATGAAGACCGGACGGCCTGTTTCCAGCGTCTCTATGGCAGGACAACTCAGGGGCGGCGAATCTATACCGCAGTACACCCTGTAGCAGTGCCGGCCCATGATGCCGGAGGCGTTTTTTGCAAGGAGCTCTTTTTGTTTCTCATTGCATTTGAGTATCTTCAGATCGCGGTCGACAATGGATATGCATACGCCGGCAGTATCAAAAACAGCCTGAAGATGATCCCTTGCAATCCGCAACTGCCTGTTGCTCTCTTTCAGGTGCTCAAGAACCTGTCCGAACGACTCCGAAATAATACCGATGGGGTCGATGGCAATGATGCCCTCGTCGCGCAGTCCCCTGCTGTTCAGGGGCTTCGTCCCCATAATCGTCAGCAACTGGTTCACCTTTTTGCGGATATACTGATGGAGCAGCTTATTTTCCTTCAGCGTTTTTTCGTATCCGTCCGGGCGGCGGCTCTTGCCTTTAAGTGTTTTCGTCTTCATTTTTTTGCTCGATCTTAATCTCGTAATGAGTTTCCTTCTTTGCCACGGAAACCGCGTATCCCATTGCTGAGGCTGCGCCCGGTATCGTTCTCGTGGCGTCGCGGTGGTCGGTCTTGACGATCAGGTTCGCCTTGCCGCTCCTGAGGAGGCCCTTGTTCCGGTTGATCTCTTTCAGGGCAAGGAGGAGGCACGCGGGACACATCTGTCCGATGATATCAAGACTTATCGTTTTGTTGCGCATCTTGAGCTCACCTCTTATTTTTTGATAATCCACTGCTTCAGCAGATGAGTGCCCATCCAGGCGCCTGCTGATATGCCGGCCAGAAAGAGAAGGGCCTGGATAGAGAGCAGCGGAAGGCCGCTCATAATGAATTTTACGTTGCACCCCCCTGCCATTCTTGAACCTAAAGCAAGTAATATGCCACCGGATAGAACGGAAAGGGCCTGCCGGGGAGGCGGGAAGTTGCAGATTTTCCATTTGAATTCCTTCAAGGAGACGGCGGATATGAACGCCCCAAGGACTACCCCGGCAATGAGCGTGACTTCAGTGATAAAGATATGGTCGACCTGTGCGCCGGGCCCGCCGGCAATCATAGAGTTGCCTGCGGGATGGGGGACGGAGAAGGACGCTTTTTTAAAGAACGATAAAGCTTCATAATGTCCGGGCATGAGCAACCTTTCTATGTACGCGGCCATCTTTGCGTACCCGGTACTGACGGCTAGCGGCGTTTCAGAGCTTATGTAAACCGCCAGGTTCAGCACAGAAACGATAACAGCCGTTTTCCAGTGAAGGATATACCCCTCCGCATATGATCTCTGTGAGAGCATCCCGAGACGCACCCACCTGAGAATGAGCAGGGATGCTGTGAACAGTACGGCAGGCAGGAGAAAACGGCCGTTTGGAAGCTGGGGCAGGAGTATGGCCCTGGAGATGACGGTTTTCTCCGTAATGTGCTTCCAGAGGGGATGTAATTCCGCATAGAGCCCGCTTCCGATGATGAGACCCCCGAATGCGATCACGCTGGGAATGCTCCCGGCCCCCATTTTATAGAGGGTCCCGATAACGCATCCCCCTGCCAATACCATTCCCATCCCGAACACCACTCCGCCGATCAGGGTGCCTGAAGATGCAAAAGAGAGGTTTGGAGGCGGGTAGAGCTGAATGAGCCTGAGGTCTTTTGCAATGAGAAACAGGATCATGGTAACAACAACTTGCAGCACGATGATCCTGACCATGAAGGTCTGTTTGAACAGGAACATATCACGGAACATCCCCGCCATACAGAAATCGGACCGGTGAAAGACGATCCCCAGTATTACACCTATTAAAAGGTTCAAAAAAACGATGTGGGTAAAGCCGGGCTGCTCAGCCATCTTCACTATTATATAACAAACGCGCAGGGAACGTGCTACATCTTAATCCGCTTTACTCTCTTTTCTCCCTTCTGATAATCTATACAAGTTTTTGCCGGGGGAGGTCGCTATATCCCCTGTTTGCGAATCTGAAGTCCCGGTATCCAAAATCCGGCCACACCATGTGGCCATAAGAGCTTGCGCGTAACTCGCGTCGATTATAAAAAAGAGGAGAGCATGAACGAATTGCATATTTCGAAAATCGCAGGAGAACTGCATGTGTCCGCGAAGCAGGTCAGGGCTGCCGCCGCCCTCCTTGCCGGGGGGGCGACAGTGCCGTTTATCGCCCGGTACAGGAAGGAAGCAACCGGGAGCCTGGATGAGCTTAATATTACGGCCGTCCGCGACCGGCTCGTTCAACTGGAGGAGCTGGATAAGCGGCGTGAGGCTATTCTCAAGTCCCTTGAAGAGCGCGGCCGGCTTACGGATGAGTTAAAAGAGAAGATTTCCGGGGCCGGGATCATGACGGAGCTCGAGGATATTTACCTGCCCTACCGTCCGAAGCGCCGTACCCGCGCGACCATTGCGCGCGAAAAAGGGCTCGAACCCCTTGCCTTACGAATTTTTGCGCAGGACGATATGGACCCTGCGGCTGAAGCAGCCGCTCTTGTGGATGCTGAAAAAGGCGTTGAGACAATCGAGGAGGCCCTTGCAGGCGCGCGCGACATTATTGCGGAGTGGGTGAGTGAGGACCGGACTGCCCGCGCAAAAATGCGGGACCTTTATTCCGCCAGGGGGGTATTCAGATCAAAGGTGGTTTCGGGCAAAGAGGCCGGCGGCGTCAAATACAAGGATTATTTTGATTGGGAGGAGCCTGTTGCAAAAGCCCCCTCGCACAGGATCCTGGCGATGAGGCGCGGAGAGGGCGAGGGCTTTCTCATAATGCGCGCGGTTGCGCCCGGGGATGAGGCGCTTTGTTCGCTGGAGGCGCTTTTTATAAAAGGCAACGGTCCGGCCTCTCAGCAGGTCAGGATGGCGGTCCACGATAGTTACAAAAGGCTCCTGTCTTTGTCCATGGAGACCGAAACGCGCCTTGCCGCAAAGGAGCGGGCCGATGAAGAAGCCATAAGGGTCTTCGCCGGGAACCTGCGCCAGCTCCTGCTCTCGCCGCCGCTCGGGCAGAAGAATATTCTTGCCCTGGACCCCGGTTTCCGTACCGGCTGCAAAACGGTATGCATAGATAAACAGGGCAAGCTGGTGCATAACGATACGATCTATCCCCATCAATCGGAAAAGGCCCGTTCTGAGGCCGCCGCAAAAATAAAGGATTTGTGCAGCCGTTTCTCGGTTGAGGCGATTGCTGTAGGGAACGGGACAGCGGGAAGGGAGACCGAGACCTTTATCCGGGCGCTTGATCTCCCTAAAGCAATACACATCGTAATGGTCAATGAGAGCGGGGCATCGATATACTCTGCTTCGGAAATCGCCCGCGAGGAGTTCCCGGATTATGATGTAACGGTGCGCGGCGCCGTGTCCATAGGCAGGCGGCTCATGGACCCCCTGGCTGAGCTGGTGAAGATAGAACCCAAATCCATCGGTGTCGGACAGTACCAGCATGATGTCGACCAGGGTGCGTTGAAGCGCAGTCTGGATGACGTGGTCGTCAGTTGTGTGAACGGCGTCGGGGTCGAGGTCAATACCGCGAGCAAGCAGCTCCTCGCCTATGTTTCGGGGCTGGGGCCGCAGCTTGCCGGTAATATTGTGTCATACAGGAACGAGCATGGCCCGTTCAACTCAAGGGAAGACCTCAGGAAGGTGCCCCGCCTCGGGCCGAAGGCTTTTGAGCAGGCAGCGGGGTTCCTCCGCATCAGAGACGGTGAAAATCCCCTTGACTCCAGCGCCGTACATCCTGAAAGTTATCCTGTTGTCGATGCCATGGCCCGGAATATGGGGTGCTCGGCGCCGGATTTGATGCGCAATGGGGAGCTGAGGAGAAATATCGACCTCTCGAAATATGTGACCGGCAGGGTTGGCATTCCCACGCTGAACGATATCATGTCCGAGTTGTCGAAGCCCGGCCGCGATCCGCGCGAGCAGTTCGAGGCCTTCGGGTTTGCCGAAGGCCTCGGGAAGATCGAGGATGTAAAGCCGGGGATGAAGGTGCCGGGGATTGTCACCAATATCACGGCTTTCGGCGCCTTTGTGGATATAGGCGTGCATCAGGACGGCCTGGTGCATATAAGCGAGCTGTCGGACCGCTTTGTAAAAACCCCGGCCGACGCGGTGAAAGTCCATCAGAAGGTTATGGTCACGGTGCTTGCAGTGGACCTGGAGCGAAGGAGAATTTCCCTCTCGATGAAAGAGGCCGGGGCGCGAAAAGCTCCGTAGCGGATCAAACTGCTCAACTTATGAAATAGATAAGGGCGGCAAGTCCGGCCAGGGCGACAGCAGCAAGGACGGCTTTGGCTACCCAGCGGGATTTCTTTTTCGACACGGACACGAGTCCGTGAGTTCCATAATCCTTGTAAAACATAATCAACTATACTACAGATTTATTAACGATTATGCAACAATATCAGCGCAGTAACTGCACGGCGTACAGGGGCCCTTATTCCCGCAAGCCCCACCGGGTTGCACTGTTCTCCATGCATGCGTTCTCTATCCATTCCACTCCTCGAGCTTACGGGCGATAAATTCTATTATACGGGCATGCTCTTCTGTGCCGCGGTCCTTAATCAATAAGGGCTCGCCGAAAGCGAAGTGCACCTTTTTCGACGGGTCGATCCTGCCGAAATCCTTAAGGTGTTTCCCGTTGCCCCATGCGTCGGTCTTCAGCGCGATGGGAACCACGGGCGCCCCTGCCTTTTTGGCAAGCTTGATGCCGATCGTATTGAACATCCCGGGATCAAAATCGAGAGCTCTCGTGGTCTGGGGGAATATGATCATCGACCGGCCCGCCCCCAAGCGCCCGGCGCCGCCTTCCAGTACGGCCCTGAGGTCGTCACGGGGGTTGGTGCGCCCCACGGTTACCGGGTCCCTTGATCTCATTACATGCCTGAAGACGGGATAATCGACAAGACTTTGCTTCACGACAAAGGTGACATCTTTGATGGGCGCGATTATCGCCGGGAGGACAAATGTCTCGAGAGTGCTCATATGATTGGCAATGAATACACACGGGCCTTCAAGGTTCCTGAAATGGTCGACCCCGGTGACTGAAATCTTTACTCCCACGCTTTCGAGCGCGCGCGCGATATCGAGGCTGCTGTGCGCCCATTCCTTGGTTTTATAGCGCGAACGCTTTGCCAGCGAGCTTGCCCTGAAGACAATCGCCGCCATTGTGCGGTAAAAGCTCAGGGAAGGCAGCGCCCGCGCACACAGGGAAATGCCTCCCGGGCCGGTCCTGTATTCGTCGCCTTGTGGAACAAGTCCTTCCAAATGAATGCCCCTTCATCTATGAGGTGTCTGTCTCTATACCGGCTCTATACCGGCTCAAACCCGGTATCAAACACTTTAATTATTCCGCCCGGCTGTTGTCAATAATAACCGGCAACCCCTTAATCCGGGCCCCGGCCCACTTGTACGAATGCTTCCATAAATGTCAAAATAGCGAATGAAACCCATTTTTACCAACTTGGGGACCGGCAAATCCGCGAGCCCCTTCAGGCTGACCCTGTTTTTTTTAATCCCCTCCTTGATTGCCTTGACCGCGATTTTCTTATCTCTTATCGCGTGGGAGAGCAAGAAGATCGGAGAGGACGAGATTTCCGAACTGAAGGAGGTTTCCAGGGCTTTTTTCGAGCAGATCATGGTTTCGCGTACCTGGAACGCGGGCCACGGCGGCGTATACGTCGAAGTCACCCCTGATACCCCTCCCAACCCCTACCTTGGAAACGACCCCCATAGGGATATGGTGTCTACCGACGGCAGGAGGTATACCAAAATAAACCCGGCGTACATGACCAGGCAGTTGTCCGAGATCGCGAACAAAACACACGGGTACAAATTCCACATCGTGAGCCTTACCCCTATAAATCTGTACAATGCGCCCGATGCATGGGAAAAGAACGCACTGGAGGAATTCGAGAAAGGCAAGGCTGCCGAGGCCGTGACGGTTTACAAAGAGCGCGACGGCAAAAGGGCATTTAAGTACATCGCACCGATCAAAATAGAGGACCCCTGCCTCAAGTGCCATGCAGGAGAGGGCTTCCGCCACGGCGCCATCAGGGGAGGCGTCAGCATAATCATCCCCATGGTCCAGTATGACCGCATTCAGTCCATGAAGATCCGGAGAACAGTGATTTCCATACTGGCGGTCGGCGCTGTCAGCTTCCTTTTTATTGCGGCGATCACCATCTATTTGTCGGGACGCCTCAGCCGGAAGATAGAAAAAAACATAGAACAGAAGAAGCTGGCTGCGGCCGTCGAACTGGCGGGGGCGACCGCCCATGAGCTGAGGCAGCCGATGACGGTGATTCAAAACCTCGTAACGCTTTTCAGCGAAAGATTGAAAAACCGCGAACCTTTGGCGGAAGAGGAGATGAATATCATTGTTGACCAGACTAAAAAAATGAACGACGTAATCAAAAAGATGCTGAATATTACGAGCTACAAGACCAAGGATTACCTCAGGGGGAAAAAGATCGTGGATATCGACGGGTCATCGAAGGGAAGCTAGTGTGGTGTTTCACAACACCGAGGGGACTGTCCCCGGACACGATGGACGAAGCGAAGAGGAGTCGTAGAATAGGGACTGTCCCCTCATTACGGTGAGGAACAGGGTGCACATGAAAATGGTTATGAGAATATTTTTTTTGATCTTTGGCCTTCTCGGCTTCTGGGGTATCCCGTCTTTTTCCGAGGCTTCAGAAAAACCGTTGACGCTGATGATCCTGCCGGTGGAGTCTCCGGCGACAATGTACGAGAGCTTCCTTCCTCTCACGAGGTATATAGAAAAAGCTGTCGGCCGCAGGGTCAGACTGGTTGTTGCGAAAAGCGGGGCGGCGGCGGTAAAAGACCTGAAAGGGCATAAGGTCGATATGGCGTACATTTGTTCGGTTTTCTATGTCCTTGCCCATGACGCTTACCGCTATGTTCCTCTGGTGAAGGCGATAGAAAACGGGAGCGGCGCCGAGAGGGGGGTAATCGTGGTGAGGAACGACAGCGATATTCGCACTGTCAGGGACCTCAGGGGGAGGACCCTTGCCCTCGGCAGCAGGTATTGCGCGTCGAGCAATCTGTTGCCGAGACTGACGATACGGGAGGCGGGGCTTAAAGAGGAGGACCTGTTTACCATCGATGTCATGGGTCACAACAAGAGGGCCATCCTTTCCGTGATGAGCGGATTCCATGACGCGGCCGGGGTAACGGAGTCCTTCGCATCGCCCTATCTGAAAATGGGGCTCAGGTATGTTGCCATGTCGGAGCCGGTTCCGAACTTTGTGTTCGCCGTCAAAGAGAATATGAACGGGAAGCTCAAGGACAGGCTGCGGCAGATCTTGACCGCCCTCTCAAAGGACCGGGAGGGGAAGGCGATACTGAAAAGCCTGGGCCCCGCGTTCAACGGCTTTGAGCTTGCAAGGGATGAAGAGTATGCGCCTGTCAGGAAACTCGTCGGGAAGGTGGGAATCAACTGGAGAGAGGAATGACCTTCAGGGGACTGAAACTGCAGCATAAGCTGTATCTTGCGTTTGCGGGCCTGATCGTTCTGATCGTCTTCACCACAGGAGTGATCGGCGTGAGAGGGGTCAAGAAAGACCTCTGGGAGCAGGAGAACCTCAGGAACAGGGCCATACTGAAGAATTTAGCCCTCAACCTCAAACAGCCCATGTTTGAGGAGGACTTTCTCGGGATCGACAATCTTATCGAAAGCCTCCTGAAAATCCCGGGGATCCATAAGGTCACGGTTTTCAATGCGGAGGGCAGGATCGTCGGTTCGAGCGACAAGAGGCTGCTCGGCACCCACGATGAAAGATGGAAACGGTCCGCGGCTGCGGCAGATGCGGGCGGCGCTGTGCAGATATCGAATCTCCGGAATGAGTTATATACCTCCCTGTCGGTTCCCGTGGTGATAGGCGACGAACGCTGGGGGACAGCGGAAGTGGTGTTTGACAACAACGAATTGAAGGCGAGAATACAGAGGAACAGCAAGGAAACGCAGGGCAGGCTCGCGGTGCTTGCCCTGGTCGTGCTCGGGGTCGGGTTCGCCGGGAGCTATCCGATTGCATATTTCCTGGCGCGGCCCATTAAGGAACTGAGGGAGAAAATGGCGACCATTCACGGCGGCAATCTGGACATTCCCGTGGACAGCCCCATGCTGATAAACTGCTGGGAAATGATGAAATGCGATATGAAGGAATGTTCCGTATACGGCAGGCCCGGCGCGCGCTGCTGGCTTGCAATGGGGACGAAGTGCGATGAGATAAGGGGCGCGTATGCCGGGAGCCCCGGTGACTGCACGGACTGCCCGGTCTATAAGAAAAGCTGCGGCGACGAGATCGGGGAGCTGAGAGAGACGTTCTATGAGATGCTCAAAAAAATCAAATGCGGCATCAAGGAACTGGAACAGGCCAACAGGGAGAAGCAGGAATTATACTGCATGGCCGCGATAGGAGAGATGTCCGCAAAAGTGGCCCACGAGATAAGGAACGCCCTGTATTCCATAGGGGGGGCGTTTTCCTACATCGACAGGAACGTCGATTCCCCCACGGTAAAGGAGTTCGGCTCCGTGATCAGGGACGAGATCCACAGGCTCAAGGACCTTTCAGACAGCTTTCTCAATTACGCGAAGCCGGTCAAGCTCAGGTATTCCCTGCAGCCTGTTGAAAAAACAATAAAGGATGCGGTCAAGCTTATCGAGCCCGAGATGGAGGATATGGGCGTCTCGGTTGTCCTGGACCTTGCCGGGACTGGAGAGGCGCACTATGATGTCAACCAGATGAAACAGGTCATGTTGAATCTCTTGTTGAACGCGGTTGACGCAATGCCCGGCGGGGGGACTATCCATATCGCGACGGCTCTTGAAGAAAAGGGCTGCCGGATCAGCATAAGAGATGACGGGGTCGGCATCGAGAAGGAGAACCTAGGCAGGATATTCGATCCTTTTTTCACGACGAAAACGAAAGGCACCGGTCTTGGGCTCGCGGTGGTGAACAAAATAGTCAGGGCGCACGGCGGCCATATAGAGGTCAGGAGCGTCTATGGAAAGGGGGCGGAGGTTACGGTACATATGCCTTTCATGCCTCCGGACAGGGCAGGGGAGAAAGGCCCCCGGAGGATTCCTGCAATGAATATTTAGGAAAGCGCATGGGGAGTTGAACTTATGGCAAAGATTCTTTTAATCGACGATGAGAAAAACATTTTAAAGGTCATCAGCGCCTTGCTGCTCGAAGAGGGACATGAGGTGGTGGCGTTCCTGAATGCCGAGGATGCGTTGAAGTTCCTCGCAGCAGAGGGAGAAGGGGTTGATGTCATCATCAGCGACCAGAGGTTGCCGGGAATCGGCGGCCTTGAATTTCTCAGGAGAATACGGGAAAAAGAGATGAAGACCCCCTTCATGATAATTACCGCGTACGGGTCCATCGACGACGCGGTGAGCGCGATAAAGCTGGGGGCGGACCATTACCTGTCAAAACCCATCAATGACCGGGAGCTTCTCGAAAAGATCGATTATCTCCTCAAGAAGAAAAGGTCCGGGACGCTTCCGAAGAATACCTTGTTTTGCGGGATCATCGGGGAGAGCAGGGCGATAAAGGGAATATTCCAGACCCTGCAGATGGTAGCCTCCAGCAGGGCAAACGTGCTGGTGACGGGAGAGAGCGGCACGGGCAAGGAACTTATCGCACGGGCGCTTCACAGGCTGTCCTGCCGGATGGACCATCCTTTTGTTGCGGTCAATTGCTCCGCCATCCCGGAAGCCCTCTTCGAGAACGAGCTTTTCGGCCACGAGAAGGGTTCCTTTACCGGGGCGTACCAGAGGGAGACCGGGAAAATCGAACAGGCGAAGGAGGGCACCGTCTTCCTCGACGAACTCGGCGATATCTCTCTTCCCCTGCAGGCAAAGCTGCTCAGGGTGTTGCAGGAGCGGGAGTTTGTAAGGCTTGGGGGAGCGGAAGTGATAAAGGCGGCCTGCAGGTTCGTCTTTGCAACGAACAGGAACCTCGAAGAAATGGTGAAGGCGGGACGGTTCAGGGAGGACCTGTTTTACCGGATCAATGTCATTCCTGTAGAGGTGCCGCCGCTGAGGGAGAGGCGGGAGGACATCCCCCTGCTCGCACAATATTTTTCGTGCAAGTACGCCGAGAAGAACAACAAAGAGATACTCGATATCGAGCCTGAAGCCATGGACGTCCTGAAGCAATACCCGTGGCCCGGGAATGTGCGGGAGCTGGAAAACACCATGGAGCGGGCGGTTGTCCTCTGCCTCGGCGCCCGTATCACCGCGGATAACCTGCCGAAGCGGCTGTTTGTCCATAAGGCGAGCATTGTCAATCCTTCAGGGAAAGGGGTGCTGGTAGACTTCGAGAAGAAGATGATCCTCGACGCGCTGCAGCTTAACCGGTGGAACCAGACGAAGACCGCCGTCTTCCTGGGAATTTCGAGGAAACAACTGAGGACGCGGATGAAAAACCACGGCATATTGTTAAACGACCCTCTTTAAGGCCTCCGCAGTCAGATAGATACCCAGCACGGTGATCACCGCTGAGGATAACATTCCGACCACAAGCCCGATCCTCTGGCTGCTCTGAACGCCGGTTCTCTTCAGGAGGAAATCCCCGCTTTTTATGATGCCTATGCCTATCCCGATGAGCACTACGGCAAGTCCCAGGCTGAAGGTGAGGACAAGGACGATACCCCCTGCAATCATACCTTTTGATATGGCGGCGAGGAGAATCGCAAAGGCCTCGGGACATGGCACAATCCCGCCTGATATTCCGAGCCCCGCAAGTACACCGAGGGTCGGCCTCCGGCTGTTTTCATGGTGGTGATGATTGTGCGGAGGCTCATGGCTATGCGGGGCGTTTTTATCGTTGTGATGACTATGGTAAGGGCTGTGCGAATGTCCATGGGAATGGTCATGGCCGTGCAGTAACGTCCCCAGCCTTTTGTAACATAACCAGATCCCGAAAGCCAGTATGATGAATCCCGCGATAAGCGAGGTGTAAACCTGAATCCGTTCCGGCATGAAATAGTGTGAGGCAACAGTAGAGAGCACGCCGAGAAGAAGCACGCCGCTTGTGTGTGTTATAGTAACGATCAAGCCGAGAATAATCGCGTCGATTATCCTTCCCCTTGATCCGATCAGATACGCCCCCATAATGGTTTTCCCATGCCCCGGGGTCAAGGCATGCATGGCGCCGAGGCTGAAGGCTGATGCCATAAGGCTCAACATAAATCTTACTCTCCTCTTTTATAGTGTTTTTTTACAAATTTAAATGAGACGGCCGCAACGATTACAAGCGCTCCAATAAAACCTGCTGTCATAACTAAAACTTTTTTTGTATCGATCCGTTTCATGGCCTGTTCTGTAATGAATTGATAGGGCATTGTGGAAGAAAGGGCGTATACCTTGTCAGTGACAGCATCAGGAAACACGACCAGGTTTACCGGTCTGTGGCTCGGCAGCCCCTCTGCATCCGCCTCCCAGTTCTCCCCGCCGTCCCTGCTTACAATAAAGGCATCTTCTGACGCAATATGGATGATCCCGGGGTTGAGCGGGTTTACGGCCATGGAGATAACCGGAGAAAAGTAATATATATCCTTATGCTTTCGCGTCCTTGTCCAGTTTGTGCCGTATTCGCTGGTCATGAGCCCTTCATCTGTGGCGAGGTAGAGCTTTTTCACCGGCGTTGAATAATATACGCAGTATGCCTGCAGCTTTTTCTCCCTGTTAATCTCAACACGGCTGAATTCATATCCGTCTGTGCTTTGATACAGGCTGCCGGATAATACTGCATAGATTCCGTTGGGCCCGGATGCCATACTGCGGACGTCTCCCGGCGGAATGCCTTTGGCAGGTATCCATGTCCTGCCCCTGTCTCCTGTAATAAAAACACCGTCTTTGCCTCCTGCAGCCACCCTTTTGCCGTCAGATACAAGAGAGAAAAATATTCCTTCCCTGAGCAGAGTCCATGAATTCCCTCTGTCTGAACTTAGGGAAACGCCTTCTTCTGTGGCGATATAGAGGTCATTGCCTGCCGGTAATAGTGAGAATGGCATGCTGCCGGGAACATGCTCCAGTTTAACCCACTCACCAGCGCCTTTTCTTCTGAAGAGTCCTTTGTTTGTCCCGAGGTATGAGAATTCACTATCGGATGAAAAGGAGAGCGCTGCTTCAACTGTAAGTGCGCCGTTCTCCGGGATCCATACGCCCGCGCTCCCATGTCTGCTGAAGAGTCCGCCCCATGAACCCGGCGGGTCGGCATGGGCTGTGCTTGGAGAAAACAATAGTAATAATAGAAATAACAGGGGCATGGTCTATCATGCCCCTGTATCAGACTGTTTATGGTTTGATATATGCATATCCTTTTTGCTCAAGCCTTGCAATCTCAGCCACCCCTGATTTGACAATATCCCCGGCGCTGCATTCTTTCAGCTCCGAAATGTCGATCTTCTTCCGCTTCATGGTGACGGAGCATATTTTGAACTTGACCCCCTGTTTTTTGAGGTTCCTTATCCTCAAAAAATTGTCGGGCTCGGTTTTTCCTTCCTGGAACATGGTCAGTCCGTCGCCGTGGGCGACCGCGATGATCTCCACCTCTCCTTCTTCGGCGTCGAGATGATTCTGGATGTTTATAAGCCCCGCCTTGTGGAGTTTCGGATCAGCGGAGTTAAAATGGTAGACCACCTTTACCTTCTTCCCTGCCTCTTCTGCCCGCCCCTGCGCTGCGGCAAACAAGAATGCCGCTGCCAGGAGTATCAAAACACCCTTGACCCTCATGTTTCCTCCTCTTTCTCATGTAGAATGCTCTAAATTGGAGCAAGAATTATGCCATGCCCGGAAGGATAGTGAATATATGGTTTCTCTTCATGCGGCTGTTCCGATCGGGCCATTTCGGGCCAACCTGCGCCTATAGGGACAACGCCGCCCCCTCCATCGATCAAGGGAACCCCATGCCTGCAAGCAAAAGCAGCAAAAAATTGATTTGGCATTCAATTTGCTTATGCTCCTCTCCGTGAGATTTATTTATGCATCAATAGGAATTTTGCTCGCGGCAGTTCTGCTTACCGGCGATTTTTGCAGCGGGGCGTCCCTCCGATGGATCGAATATCCGAAAGTGTTCAGCACGGCAAAAGAGAAGGGGAAGCCGGTTCTTCTGTATTTCTATATGCCCGGATGCCGGTATTGCAAGACCCTGGACGAACAGTACTTTGCCGACGCCGGGATCAGAAAGATGATGACGGAGGACTTTGTCCTTTCCAGGGTCGACGGAACCGCGCAGCGGGATATTGCCGCGGAATTCGAGGTTATGGCGTACCCGACCGTCTGGCTGCTGAACGCAAAGGGAGAAAGGCTCGTGAAAATACCCGGGTTGCTCGAAAAAGGCGAATACAGGGCCTTCCTCGAGTATGCAGGAAAAGATCAGCACAGAACAATGGACCTGAGGAGTTATCTCAGGAGCAAGTCCAGATCAAAATACTAAGGAGGCAGGAAATGCAAAGACGTTTTGAACATCTTACCAGGAGGTCGTTTCTCGGCCTGACTGCAAAGGCCCTTGCGGTTGCAAGCCTTTTCCCGAAGTCGATCCTCGGCGGCAGGGCCTATGCGGCGGACGATATAAAAAGACCCGGGAACCCCGAGAAAATGACGGACATGGAGAAGATGCACGTGCCTGAAGTCGATCTCCCCCTGATCGCGGAGGACGGAAGGTTTGTCCCGGTGAAAGTGACCGTCAATCATCCCATGACACCGGATCATTACATCAAGAGCATCGAGATAATCGACAATGTAAGCCCGATAAAGAGCAAGGGGAAGTTCAATCTTACCTACCGCAACGGCGAGGCGTATATCATGACGAGGATAAAGCTTGCGGAGAGCGCCACGGTGACCGCTATTGCCGAATGCAATGTCCACGGCAAATGGGCGGGTGAGAATGTGGTAAAAGTCACTCTTGGTGGCTGTTAATATGGTAAGTATGGGAGGGGACATGAAGAAACGGAGACTGTTTTATTTGTTAATCGGTGTTTTTATGATATTCGGCAGTTATGCCTATGCTGAAGAAAGTTGTGTCGGCTGCCACGGAAATGCCGAAAAGATGAAAGAACTCGGCTACCCTCAGTTTGTCGTAACGGGCGCCGGGATCCAGGCGCAGACAAAGATGCCCGCGTCCTGCACGAACTGTCACATGGGCAATCCTCAGGCTGCAACTAAGGAGGAGGCCCACAAAGGCCGTCTTACTCTTACGGCCATCGGAGCAAAGTGGAACGGGGTCACAAGGGATAAAATGAACAAGCTGGATTTGAAGGACTGGTCGAATCTCGAGCCGAGGGGCCAGAAGAGGGCGACACAGCTCGGCCCGAAGCTCGCATTCAAGGGCAAGCTCGCGGACAATCCCGACTTCAGGCTTATCATTTATCATGACAGGAATCCGGAAACGCTCGCCTTTAATCCTGAGATCGCTGAAAAAACCTGCGGTATCTGCCATGCCGATATCGTGAAGAGCTTCTTGAAGAGCCCGATGGGAGGAGGGAAAGGGGCACACGCCCAGAGCCAGTATCTCACCTGGACGGGACCGGAGGGGCTGAACAGTTGCGGCCTCTGGATAGGCTCACTTTCAAAACCGGGGCAGGATAAGTTTACTGACGAAAACATTAAGAATTTCAATAAACACTCCACCATGCCGATACCTCAAAATGCCGCATACAACACCCAGAGGACATGTAACCAGTGTCATGTCGGCTGTCTCGACTGCCATATGAACCCGCAGAAAAAGGATCACAATGATATAAGCAAGGGACCTCACACATTTTCTAAAAAACCCACAACCCTTTCATGTTACGGCGGTGGGAAATCCTTTAGCTGTCATGCCGGCCCCCTTGACAGGAGACGCGGTGACGGTTATTTCAGGGCGGAGTTCACACAGGCTACTGCGGAAGGCAAGAAGATACTGAAGGATAAGATAGATATACACATGCAGAAGAATATCACCTGTGTCGAATGTCACGAGCCGAACAAGAAAACAGGCTATCACGGCGACCTCACAAGGGATGTTAACTGCGCAAAATGCCATTCCAAAACCGTTGCAGCACACGATAAAGGGCCGCACAAGAAGGTTGATTGCGCCTCCTGCCATTCTGCGCTTATGGGTGGATACGCCTTCAACTTCTGGACGGCAAGGGGTGATGCAGGCAAGGAGAATCCTCTGACAAGATTGCAGGAGTATTATGTGGATGCAATCCAGCCGACTATAATAAAGAACCCCAGGGGTGTATGGATACCGGTGCATGTGGTTCCGCATACCTCGGGGAATGTAAAGGCCGACGAGGTAAAACTCTCGAAAAAGCTTTTATACAGGAACAGGCCTGATTCGAAGATAGACAGGCTTTATTTTTCCAATGACTCTTACGCCATAACGGGGCTTGTAAAGAACCTTGATAACACGGACCATGACACAATTGCGTGGCTCAATGTCGACAGGATCGCGCACGGGACCGGCAAGGCCAGGACGTGCGAGAGCTGCCATGCCTCTACCGCGCAGAAGGTCACTACAAAATTCGAGTTCGGTCCGAAAGGCAAGGACTTCCTTATGTACAAGGATGTGGAGGACGGCGAGTACACAATCCTTGCCGATGAAAAAGGACTGCGTGTTGTGGACTTCAAGGGGCCGGATGGAGGGCCTATGGCAAAAGGGCTGGAGCCGTTCAAGGATAAATGGGACATCAGAGGGAATTTTGCTTTGCCGAAGATAAAGAACAAGAAGCTTTATGAAAAGGTGAAGAAAGAATACGAAACCGGCAAATTCATGCACTAGACGGGAGCGGGGGCATACTGCCCCCGCTTAAAATGCCGTGCGTGGTTAATCAAGAGATGAGGTGCTTGGCGAATATGGAATTGAAAAGTGCAGGTAAAAATAAGCTTTTGCTAGTCTTTTTTGTTGTTGTGCTCGGCATTGCAGCATTTGGTTTTTTGGGTCTGGAAAAGGGGGTGCAGGCTGATCCGGCTGCCAGGAAGATAAGGCTTCTATGGACAAACGATATGCACGGGTATCTGAGGCCCCTTTACCACAGGGATTATTATGACACAATGTCGGATCAGGACTTTATCTCGTTCTCGAAAAAAGAAGGGAAGCTGGGGGGCATGGCCCATGTCGCCACCCTCGTGAAGAAATTGAGGGCGGAGATGCCCGCCGATACCGCGCTCTTCGATGCAGGGGACACCTGGCATGGAACCGGCGTGCCCCTGTTCGAAGAAGGGAGATCAGTGGTCAGGATCATGAACAAGATGGGGTATGATGCGATGACCCTGGGTAATGTGGAATACCTTTATCCGAAAAATGTGGTGCTGCAAAGGGTGAAGGAGTGCAATTTCCCGGTAATCGCGGCGAACCTCTCGGATATGGACACCGACGATCTTGTGCTCAAGCCCTATATTGTCAAGGAACTGAACGGGGTCAGGGTCGGCGTGATAGGATTGACCTATCAATGGGCCGCCAAAACAGGAGAGCGGGCCCTGACAGAGGGCTGGAGCTTCGGGATCAGGGAGAAAGAGGTCGAAGGATTCGCGAAGGAACTCAGGGGGAAACACAAATGCGATGTTGTTATAGCCATTTCCCACATGGGGAAAGGCGCTGATATTAAATTTGCATCGAGGGTTAAAGGCCTTGATGTGATCCTCGGTTCACATACCCATGACCTCATAGACCCTCCTGTTGAGGTGAAAAACCCGGAGGGCAGGACCACACTCGTGTGTCAGGCAGGCTCCCACGGCAAAAACCTTGGTCGCCTCGACCTCTGGGTAAAGGATGGGAAGATCGTGCGGCATGAGCACGAGATATACAGGATCAGGGCAAATGAGATCAAGCCCGACCCCGAGATACAGAAGATCATCGATGAGGAGTATGCAAAATACAAATGGATGGATGATGTTATAGGGAAGACAAAGAGCCTTCTCTGGAGAAGGGCGACATGGCAGAACACCATGGACAACTTTATCACCGACGCGTACAGGAAGATGGAGAACGCTGATGTGGCCTTCGGTCCCGCGTGGAGGTTCGGCGCAACAATACTCCCCGGCGACATAACGGTTGATGATGTTTACAACATGGTTCCCGTAAAGGACCCCATATGGGTTGTCGGCCTTGACGGGGCGTCCATTAAGGGTGTTCTTGAGGGCGCCATTGATAATGTCCTGAACGAGGATCCGTATCTTATCTTGGGCGGCGATTTGATGAGGTTTTCCGGTATGGAGGTATGGATAGATACGAGTAAGCCGTTTGGCCGGAGGATTGTCAAGCTGCTTATCGGCGGAAAGCCGTACGACCCGAACAAGATTTATAAGGTTGCGACTGCGGGGGGCCTTGTGCAGAACCACCCGGCCTGCGCTTCAAGGACCGATACAGGAAAGATTGCGCCGGTTGCGTTGATGGAGTACATCAAGGCCAATTCGCCGATCAGCTCTCAACTGGACGGCAGGGTAAAGGATAAGGATGGCAACATCCTCAGGGGCCAGAAGAAGTTTATGTTTATGGGAGTGCCGTTGTATTAGCAGTTTGGGATCAGATAACAAGAAAAAATTAAGGAGGTTAATACAAGATGCCGGAAACAATACCGCAGGAACTACTTGAGCTCAAGGGGAAGGAGACCCAGAAACCGAGGATAATCCTTAAACCCAAAACGCCTAAAAAGGGAGATATCATAGAGGTCAGGGTAAAGATCGAGCACCCTCAGGACATTGGGGGGAGAAAGGACAGGATAACCGGAAAGATACTACCCAGGCATTATATTACCAAAATAGAGACCTTCTGGGACAATGAACCCCTCTGCAGCTATGATGCAACGCCGGGGCTCAGCAGCGACCCTATTCTTGCTTTTAAATTGAAGGTTGACAGGTCCGCGCCGTTAAAAGTGGTGATGACCTGCAATGTTGGAAACAGGTTTGAAGATGTAATGGATATAAAGGTTTAACACCCCCCGTACTCAAGCGGCCCCTGAAAGACAGGAAAGGGGCCGCTAATTTTTTTGCGGGTGTAAAGGAGAGATAAATATGAAAACGGGATTACTGGTGTGCTTGGTGATGACAGCGGCATTTATGGCAGCCGGTGCGCCGTCATCGAAACTTCATGCAGCGGGGAATGATGCCTATACGGTGAAGCCCGATGATATTTCCTATACGGTAAGGATAAAGAAAAGCTATGACGCGGTGATCGACGATCTCAAGGACTCCATAATGGACCACAACTATAAAATCGTCAATGTGTCGGACATACAGAAAGGGATCTCGGGCAGAACAGGGGCGCCCCCCATAGGCAAATACAAGATTTACGAGTTTTGCAATCTCAGCCTTGCGGAAAAGCTTTTGACAAAGGACCTGAGATTCGGCGTGCTCATGCCGTGCAGGGCGAACATCTACGAAGACAGGGGCGAGGTGGTGATTATGACCATGAGGCCGACCTTTGTGGTGAAGACCTTCGGCGACCCCTCATTGATGGGCCTGGCGGAGCAGGTGGAAAAAGAGATGAAAGAAATTATCGATGCGGTGAAATAAAAAGGAGGATTCGTGAGACGCGGGGTTTTCATTTTACTTGGTCTGTTGTGTGCCGTATACCTTTTCGGGACGAATGCCCATGCCTTTTCCGGGAGGGAAAGGATAATAATTGAGGAGGCCGATAAGTTTTTCAACGTATCGCCGAGGGAAAAGCCGAGGGGCATTGAAAACACGGCGCTGCAGGACAGGCTCGAAAAAAAAGATCCAAAGGTGTTTATCCTTGACGTCAGGGCAGGAAAGGATTATCAGGAGAAAAGGATCGACGGCGCCGGCGGCGCCGGGATGGTCAATATCCCGTTCAAGGATGTATTCAAGGAAGCGAATCTGAAAAGGCTCCCCAGGGATAAGGAGATCATGGTGCTTTGCTATACAGGCGGGATCTCGAACCAGATGGTGTCATTGCTCGAGATCCTCGGTTACAGGGCGCTTGCGGTCAAAGGGGGAATCGAGGAGTGGGATCTTCAGGGTCTCCCGCTCAAAAAAGGAGGGAAGTGATGATCAACAGAAGGACCTTCATCAAGCTGGTCGGAGCAGGGGGAATATTGACGCTCTTTTCCGTCCCCGCAAGGCTGGTTGCAGAGGGAATACAGAGGCCCAAAGATCCGTCAAACCTTTCTGATTTCGAGAGGATTCATACGCCTGTAGTCAGGGCCCCGAAACTCCCCCAGGACGGGAGATTCGTCCCCTTCAGGGTAGAACTGCCGGAGCATCCGATGGATGAGGACCACTACATAAAGAGCATTGAGATCATCGACCCGCAGAGTGTGGTGAAGGAAAAGGGAATATTTTCGCTTACCCCTGCCCTCGGCAGGGCGACTGTATCAACGCGGCTCAAAATGGCCGACGGAAAGCATGCGGTGCGGGTGATTGCCGAGTGCAGCAAGCACGGAAAATGGGAGACGGTCTTTCATCTCAGCGCCGTCGGCGGCCAGTGCAAGGAGAATTAGCCATGAACCAGACGACGCCTGAATTGGCATTGCCGGAAAAGGTGAAAAAGGGCGATACCGTGGAGGTGAAAGTAAGGATAAACCATGCCATGAAATCGCAGGAATACCTTCAAAAACTCATGGTCTACTACGGCGGTACGCTGGTATTCCAGTATGCCATGACCCCCGGGGTAAGCGACGATCCGAGGGTGAGTTTTTTCCTGAAGGCTGCCCGGTCATCGGAGGTTAAGGCGGTGTTTATCGACAACAAGGGGCGGAAATTTGAGGCGGTAAAGACGTTGCATGTGGAGAATTAAGCGGTTACGCAGAGCGGTCCCTTTCCGTGTCCTCCCCCTCCCGGCCGGTCAGCACGGCAGGGTTTGAACGTCCCCCCGCTGTTTAGAATGAAACAGCCGATTTCATAAGTTCGAGTGCGCTGTGAAAAGCGGGGGCTCTCTTGCATCCGCAATCACGGTTTCCTGCGCCTTTCCTCTATTTTTTTGACAAATATGAAATGTTTGTGATACATTTTCATGTTTTAAGCTTAACAGATATGAAACTGATTAAATCAAAGACTCTCTATGAAAAAGCAGTCGGCTTGATGCCCGGAGGAGTGAACAGTCCGGTCAGGGCATTCAAGGCGGTTGGCGGCTCTCCGCTTTTTATCAAAAAGGCAAAAGGTTCAAAAATTTACGATGTCGATGGAAACGAATATATAGATTATGTGCTTTCCTGGGGGCCGATGATCGTGGGGCATTCCCACCCCTCGGTGGTGAGGGCACTCAAGGCGGCCGTCGAAAACGGCGCCAGCTTCGGAGCGCCGACGCCCCTTGAGATAGAGCTCGCCCAAATGGTTATCAGGGCCTATCCTTCCATAGAGAAGATAAGAATGGTCAATTCCGGCACAGAGGCCGCCATGAGCGCCGTCAGGGCCGCGAGGGGATTTACGGGAAGGGACAAGATAATAAAGTTCGAAGGGTGCTACCACGGCCACGCCGACGGTCTTCTCGTCAAAGCGGGTTCGGGTGCGGCGACCTTCGGTATCCCCGACAGCCCCGGTGTTCCGAAAGCATGCGCCAGGAACACCATGACGCTCCCTTTCAACGATATCAAAGCTTTCAAGGATCTGGTGGGCAGGGAATGGAAATCCATAGCATGCGTCATTGTCGAGCCTGTCGTGGGGAATATCGGCTGTGTGCTGCCCGTGCCCGGTTTCCTGGAAACATTGAGAAAAGAGACCAAAAAGTACGGCATCATCCTTATCTTCGACGAGGTAATGACAGGCTTCAGGGTATCTTACGGCGGCGCCCAGGCGTATTACGGAATAAAGCCTGATATGACATGCCTCGGAAAGGTTATCGGTGGAGGATTGCCTGTCGGCGCATACGGAGGCAAAAGGGAGATCATGTCGAAGATATCCCCCGAGGGACCCGTTTATCAGGCGGGGACACTGTCGGGGAACCCCCTTGCGATGACGGCGGGCATTGAGACATTGAAGATACTTTCACGAAAAGGCGCCTATGAGAAGCTTGAAAAGGCAATGCGGCAGCTCGAAGAGGGTCTGAGGGATGCGGCGAAAAGGGCCGGGGTCAAGACCAGATTTTACAGGGCCGGCTCCATGTTCTGCACCTATTTTACCGATACGGACGTCGTTGACTACAAAACAGCAAAGACTTCAAATAAAGAGAGCTTTTCAGAGTTTTTCAGGGGGATGCTGGATCAGGGGATAAACCTTGCACCGTCGCAGTTCGAAGCCGGATTCATTTCCCTCGCCCATACAAAGGCCGATATAGACAAGACCGCCGGGGCTGCATACAAGGTCCTGTCCGGGCTGAAAAAATGATACAGGGGCTGCGCAGGTTTCTCGGAATTTGCAGGGGCGCTGTAATTTTCAAGCATAAAGGGGAGGTTTTCAGCAGATGTTCAACCCATTTACACTCTTAAAAAGAATTATCGCCTGGTTCAATGAGGGGATCTCGGCAAGGGCCAGAATGATTCTTATAACATTCGCGTTGTTGTTCTTTGTCGGCATGGGTCTCATAGGCTATAAGATCAACGATTATTTCGAGAACGATCCCAATGCCTGCCTGATGTGTCATGTCCACGACAAGGCGAACAAGGCGTGGGCGCACAGCGTTCATAAAACAGTCAACTGCCACGAATGCCACCACTCCACCAAGAAGGACCAGGTCATCCAGATGTACCGGTTTGCGGTCCTGGGACAGAGGACCGTATCGCCGAGGCACGGCGCGATTATCGTGGCATGGAAGATTTGCATACAGTGCCACTGGGAGAGGAACAGCAAATATCCCAACGCGCCTCTGGTAAACCACTCCCGCTACCATGCCAAGCATGTATTCATAGAGCAGATAGAGTGCTCCAAATGCCACGGGTATATTACGCACCAGTTCCTGCCCGAGGAAAGGTTCTGCCTCAAGTGCCATAAGGACAGGGAGGTGCATGGAACGGGAATGGAAAAGCTCGCCTGCCTCAACTGCCATACCGACCGCACCAAGGACCTGAAACCGGGGCGGACGAAGTGCCTGTTCTGCCATGGCGGCGAGCAGATAAGGAAGCAGCTCATTGCCGACGGCACAATCGATGTGAAATATTTCCAGCCGTCGTCACGGCTTGTCAAAAAGGCGATAAAGATAAACGTTCCCGCTGATGCGCCGATGCAGTTCTACTGCTATGTGTGCCATAAGCCGCACGCAAAGGTCAAGCCCGATATGGGCGATTGCCTGAAGTGCCACAAGGTCCAGCCGGGCGTCGGTAAGCACGGCCTGCATATTAAAATGATGAACATGAAGTGCATGGACTGCCACAAACCGCATGTATGGCGGATTACCCAGGCCCAGGCCAAGAAGGATTGTATAAAATGTCATGAATACAGGGATCCGAAGAAATTCATAGGATCGTAACAGGCGCAAGAAATGATAAAAAAAGGGGGGTAAAGGGGCGCTTCCTCTTTGCCTCCGGTAGATTTGAGGATTTTAGTTGTACCATATTCGGGAGGTAATTGTATGGGGAATCACGTTTTTAGGCCGCTCTTTGTCGTAATAGGGATTATCATACTGATCCTGATTGCGAGATCCTTCTATGTGCCGCACGACTTCGGCGTTCATGAAAGAGGTTATATGTACGGCTGGTACAGGGAAGGCAATATAGAGGATTGGAAAAAAGTACAGGTTAAGTACCAGGGGAGAGATTACTGCAAAGACTGTCATTCCGATAAATACGAGAGTATCATGAGATCGCCGCATGCGATCATCCAGTGTGAGAATTGCCACGGACCTGCCGTCGATCATCCGGCTAATCCTCCAAAATTAACCATTGACCGGAGCCGGCAACTGTGCCTCAGGTGTCACTATCCCCTTCCTTATCCGACGAGCGGAAGGGCAAAGATCAGAGGAATAGACCCTGACAGGCATAACCGGGATTTTGAATGCTCTACGTGTCATAACCCGCATAAACCTAATCTCAGTATACGATAGGAGGATTGAAGTGATAACGAGAAGGGAACTTTTAAAATACGCGGTTGGAGTGGCGGGGCTGGCAGCGCCTCTTACCGCTCTGGAAATGATAAATCCGAAAAAACTCCTTGCAGGAAAATCCGGCCCATCCAAAGTGAGGTGGGTATTCCTTGTCGACACTTACAAATGCGTAGGCTGCGGCTTGTGCGTTAAGGCATGCAAGAACGAGAATGAGATTCCCTATGATGCCAATGTCACAAGGACATGGGTTGAAAGATATGTCCTTACCAAGGATGGAAAACTCTTTGCCGATACGCCGAAAGGCGCACGGGACGGCTTTACAACAAATAAGATCGATCTCGGATTAGGTAAATATCAGGACATTAAGAAAGAGGATATCAGGAAAGCCTTCTTTGTCCCCAAACTCTGCAACCAGTGCGAGAACCCGCCCTGCGTGCAGGTGTGCCCGGTCGGCGCCACCTATCAGGCACCGGACGGTGTTGTCCTCGTAGACAGGACATGGTGCATCGGCTGCGGGTACTGCATCATGGCATGCCCATACGGAGCCAGGTTTTTCCACCCGAAATACCATACGGCTGAGAAATGCAATTTCTGCTATCACAGGATCAGCAAAGGGATGCAGACCGCATGCGTCGAGGCATGTCCCTTCGGAGCGCGGAGAATAGGAAACATCAAGGACCCCAACGACCCTGTAGCAAGGATAATCATGACGGAGAGGGTAGGGATATTGAAGAGCGAATACGGAACGAAACCGCAGGTCTATTACATAGGTCTTGATGAGGAGGTAAGATAGCCATGGTTCACGGAGAAGTCTGGACGTTAAAGGAGCTGTTTGTCACTCCGAATGAATATATTTATTGGGGCATTCAGATTGTCATGTATCCCTTTATGACGGGGCTCGTCGCTGGCGCCTTTGTCCTTTCGTCCCTCTACCATGTTTTCGGTATAAAGGAACTGAAGGACATTGCGCGGTTTGCGCTCGTCTTTTCCTTTGCCCTTCTTTTTGCCGCGCCCGTGCCTATTATTTTGCATCTCCAGCACCCGTTCAGGGGCATCAATGTCATGATGACCCCGCATTTTACTTCCGCCATCGCCGCCTTCGGTATCGTGTTCTTCTCCTACGGCGCCATTGTTGCATCTGAGCTCTGGTTTTTATACAGGAAGCATTTCGTCGAGACGGCCCAGGCCCTCAGGGAAAAGCAGGACAAGAGCCGGTTTGAATGGATCGGGTATTTCATTTTCTGTACCCTGACCCTCGGGGTATATGATATAAGCGAGGGAGCCCTGAAGAGAGATGAAAAGGCCATTAAGGTGCTTGCGGGTTTTGGTATTCCCGTCGCCTGCTTTCTTCACGGGTATGCGGGCTTCATCTTTGGTTCGGTTAAGGCGAACGCGCTCTGGATGACGCCGCTCATGCCCGTCATATTCATTATGTCTGCCGTTGTGTCGGGGATTGCGCTCTGCATGCTCACCTATATAGTCACTATGGAGCTGAGGAAGATGTTCGTATCGCGCCAAAAGGCTCAGTATGCGGGCTATCAGTCCAAAGAGAAGATAAAGAGCGTCGAGATCCACGTGATACAGATGACCGCGAAATACCTGTTGTTTTTCCTCATATTAGCCATCAGCCTCGAGCTGCTGGACCTCATCTTCAGGGGATACACCGCGGTCAAATCATGGGATGTTTTGAGAAGCGTCATTTACGGGAGGGACTTTACCGATATTTTTATTCTCCAATACGGGCTCGGAAATCTTGTGCCGTTTATTCTCTTCCTGCTGCCGAAGCTGACGTTGAGAAGAACCGTCGTCGGTGTCATTCTTGTCCTCTTCGGCGTCTTCATGATGAGGTATAATGTCGTCATCGGCGGACAGGCGTTCTCTTTGACTTTTGCAGGCTACATGCATTACCACATGCCGATAATTCCGCATGATATAGAGACTTTGAAAGAGGGCTTTTTCGGCGCGGTCGGTATCTTTATTATGCCCTTTGTGCTGTTCTGGGTGTTTAGCAAGATATTCCCCATCTTTAATTACAAGGAATCCCATTAAAATAGTTTTTTTCTTGCCGTCTCCCCGATGGAGATCGTCGGGGAGATTTTTTTCGATGGAAAAATACTTGAAATACGCCCCCCGCTATCTATATAATAACTGGGAAAGTTTCGAGGCGACAATATGGAAAAATACAAAAAGACAGGGCTTATCGTCCTTGCAGGAGTATTTCTTTTATTCCTTTTGCAATCCTCTTTTGCTGAGTCAGCAGAGCAGGATGTGCCAAAGCATTTCTTAGTCCCTCCCCCGCCTTTCTCACCGGGAATATTCCCATGCTCACAATGCCACCAGGGTATGCCTGTTAACAGGAAACCAAGAAAACTCGAACAAATGCACCAGGATATCGTACTCAAACATATGCCCGGTGGGTGGTGTTTCGACTGCCATAATCCTGATAACAGGGATAAGTTAAGACTTGCAAACGGCAAATCGGTAAGCTTTGAGGAGTCATACAACCTCTGCGGCCAATGTCACGGCACAATACTCCGCGAATGGAAGGCGGGGCTCCACGGCAAGAGAACAGGGATGTGGAATGGAGAGAAACAATACAGGTTATGCGTCCACTGCCATTGGCCGCATGAGCCGAGGTTTAAGCCTATCAAACCCTTACCGCCTCCGGTAAGACCGTCAGATATAAAATAGAGAGGACCATCGAGGGGCGCTATGAAAAGAATAAAAGGAAAGAAAAGAGAACTGAATATAAACCGGAGGACCTTCTTGAAAGGCGCTGCGGCCGGGCTGGCCGGCGCCATGCTTCCTCTCAATAAAGCGGATGCCTCTTTCTGGGAGGCGTTCTTCCAGAAGCACTTCAGGGAAATGAATGATGCCGAGAAGAAGAAAGTCATTCAGCGCCTGGAAAGAGAATACGAACAGAAATATAAAAAAGAGATCAAAGTCGGCAACGAGAGCGCCATACCGGGGGTTTTGTTCGGGTATGGCCTTGATCTTTCACGGTGCATTGGATGCAGAAGGTGTGTCTACGCATGTGTTGAAGAGAATAATCAGTCCAAAGATCCCCAGATACACTGGATAACAGTTCTTCGCTTTAAAAAAGGTGAGAAATGGGTCGACCTTGAGGAATCCGAGAAATACTATAACCCTTCACAGGTCCCTGAGCCCGGATACTTTTATATGCCTGTTCAGTGTCAGCAGTGCGAAAATCCCCCTTGTGTGAGGGCGTGTCCGACACAGGCAACCTGGAAGGAACCCGACGGTATCGTCGTGGTAGATTATAACTGGTGTATAGGCTGCAGGTATTGTATGGCTGCTTGCCCTTACGGGGCGAGACGTTTCAACTGGACGGAGCCGAACAGAAAGCCGGAGGAGATAAATCCGAAGACACACTATCTCGGGAACCGGCCGCGATACAAAGGAGTTGTAGAGAAGTGTACTTTCTGCATACAGAGGACAAGGAACGGAAAGTATCCTGCATGCGTGGAGGCGTGCCCTGTGGGTGCAAGAAAATTCGGGAATCTCCTTGATCCGAACAGCGAGATACGGTATGCCATCGAGCACAAGAGGGTCTTCAGGCTCAAAGAGGACCTGAATACAAACCCGAAGTTTTACTACTTCTTTGCTTACGGAGTATAGGAGGATGATATTATGGCCGTCAGTATCATAAAGAATTTTTTCATAGCCTTACGGCAGGTTTGCACAGGGAGCAGGAGTTATTACTGCTGGCTTGGATTCCTGTCGTTTTTCATTCTCCTCGGTGCAAGCGCATATATCGGTCAGCTTCATAGAGGGCTCATTACGACTGCCATGAGAGACCAGGTTTCATGGGGATTTTATATCTCGAACTTTACCTTCCTTGTCGGTGTTGCTGCAGCGGCAGTGCTGCTGGTCGTCCCCGCTTACATCTATAATTTCAAGCCGATAAAGGAAATAGTATTGTTCGGGGAGCTGCTTGCCATAACGGCTATTATCATGTGCATACTTTTTATCATGGTCGACCTCGGCCAGCCGCTCAGGGTTTGGCATATCCTGCCCGCAATCGGGGCGATGAACTTTCCGTCATCCCTCTTAGCCTGGGATGTGGTAGTATTAAACGGTTATCTCGCCATCAACACCATTATCGTTTTTTATGTCCTGTACAGGCTCTCCATAGGAAAAGAATACAAAATGTCCGTTATCGGGCCTTTAATCATACTCTCCATACCGTGGGCAGTCAGCATACATACGGTGACGGCATTCCTCTATAACGGTCTGTCGGCCAGGCCGTACTGGAATGCTTCGATCCTGGCACCCCGGTTCCTCGCCTCTGCATTCTGTTCCGGCCCGGCCATAATGCTTATTCTCTTTCAGATTATCAGAAAGCGCTCGGATGTGGAGATCGAAAACCGTGCGATTTTCAAGATTGCCGAATTGATCGCTTACGCAATGGGTCTGAACCTGTTCCTTCTCGGCGCAGAGGCGTTTAAAGAATTTTATTCGGGGAGTATACATTCCTATCCCATCGAATATCTCTACTTCGGCCTCCATGGAAAGGTTGGCCTTGTTCCATGGATATGGTTTGCAACTGTATTGAACATTACCGCATTCTTCCTGTTTCTCTTTCCGAAGACCCGTGAGAACTTTACGACGCTTAACATGGGATGCCTCTTTGTAATAACCGGCGTATACATAGAGAAAGGTATGGGCCTTGTGGTCCCAGGCTTTGTCCCTGATACTCTCGGGGAGATCTATGAATACTCCCCCAGCACTCAGGAGATTTTGGTAGCCATGGGAATATGGGCCATAGGGGCGCTGCTCTATACCATATTGCTCAAATTTGCCGTCCCCGTATATACGGGAAAGCTCAGATTTGAAACCAAGGGAAAGGGAGACACTTCTGTATCCACCACCTGAAGGTGACCGGCTGCCCGGAGCACCCCCTTACCGGGTCTGCAATGGGGAATGTAATCATGCCATAATCAGTAAAGAAAGCAACCGTACAAGATGCAAAGCACGTATTCACTCCTGACAGCCTGCTGAAAAAGATCGCTTGATCGCACGGAGTTATTGTCCCGGCTCCACGTTTCATGTGGGAGTGAGGTGACAGTCCCTATTCTACGACTCCGCTGCTGCTTCGTCCGTGGTAAACCACCTACTGTTGGTAAATAGTGACAGTCCCCCGGTAGGGAAGGATTCCCGAAGCAATCTCACGGCAAGCTTCTTCGCTTCGCTGCCGAAGGACAGACTTATTCCATGTATTTATGAAACACCACACTATCCATGCTTTTTTAGAATTTGCGATGGGAGTTAACAGCGGTTTGTTTTTTGGGGCTTGGCCCGCCCGACTGCGGAGCAGGCGGGCGGTATTTTTTCAGGCTGAAAGGCTTATTCCCCGGGTGTTTTTGAGGATATCAATATCACAATGCCCATGCCTGTGAAAA
>JAMCVZ010000056.1 GCA_023476565.1 Nitrospirota bacterium | reverse complement strand
ATATGCTCCGATACAGATGCCTGCAAAGGCTTCAACTGTATATATTACGAACAGTGTTTTTATTACACCGCAAAGAGAAAACGAGACAAGGCACAGATCATTGTCGCAAACCATTCCTTGATCGGCATTCACAGCATGATCAAGGAAGGCAAAATACTGCCAAAAGCCGATGTGCTCGTCGTCGATGAAGCGCATGCCCTGGATTCAGTATTATCAGAGATTATAGGAACTACCATATCGAATACCAGGTTCGACAGCATCATGAATAGGTTTTTGAATTTTGATAAGGACGATATTCCAAAAAGCATCTTATCTGCATCGCTTCATCTCTTTAAGGATATCGAGCTGCTCAAATCAGAAGTCAGTTCCATGTGGAAGGCATTACGAATTCGTCACAAGAACATGGAACTCATCAAGAATCTTAAAGGTAAAGGCGCTTTAGTTAAGTCCTCTTCTTCCATAAAATCTCTTATTATAAAAATCAAAGGATCCGCCACAGGCCTTTTCAAGGAGGATCAGGAAATCGAGTTAATAGCGGCCCTTCGCAGACTTGAGAGATTTGCAGACGATCTCGTGGCCTTTGGCCGCAAAGCCGACGGCCTTGTCAGGTGGATGGAAATAAAAGGCGATAAGACTACTTTCAGGTTAGCGCCGCTTTATCCCAGGGACTTTGTTCTAAAGAAAATAGTGCCGAAATATAAGTCTTTGATTCTGACATCAGCAACCCTTTCCGTAGCAAATGACTTTGGCTATACGGCCAGAATGCTTGGCCTGGAAAACTCAAAAACAATCTCCCTCCCCTCTCCTTATAATATGAGGCAACAGGTTTCGCCAAAGTTAAGAAGAGGGATAGATCTGGATACCGCTGAAGGCATAAAAAAACTGGCACAGACAGTTTTAAATGAGGCATATAAGAAGGATGGTGGCATTCTCGTACTCTTCACATCGCGGGAAATAATGAGAAAAGCATGGAACCTTTGTTTTACGGATTTGAAGGAACATGGCTTCAGGCCGATGCTGCAGGGAGAAATTGCCAATAAAATGATAGTGGATGTGATGAGAAATTGTACAAACAGCGTTGTTTTCGGGCTTGATTCGTTCTGGGAGGGAGTTGACATCAAAGGTGATTCCTTAAAGTGTCTCATCATAACTAAATTGCCTTTTGAGGTACCCTCAACTCCTATGCCTAAGGCGAGAATGCTCGATATGGAAAATAAAGGGGAAAATTCTTTTTATAAGTATCTCCTTCCACGTGCCATATTAAAATTCAAGCAGGGCTTCGGAAGGCTTATCAGATCGGAAAGCGATATAGGAAGAGTAATCATATGTGATGAGCGAATCGCAACCGAGAAATATGGGAGCAAATTTATTAAAAGCGTCCTTTCATAGGTATTCCTGCGAGCAGTCAGTAGCTTTTGATTTGCATAAGACATGACCTTACCTGTCAGTCATTGCCAGAGAAAGCATCAGCTTCCTGCAATTTCAGAAAATCGCTTTCCCCTACAGCCCCTGCTAAAACTCCTTCGGCCATTCTTGGGACGTGTGCAGAATACCTAATATCTCTATCGCCTCACCTTTTACCCGGTACGGCACGATATACGGGAGGCCCGGAATTACCAGTTCGCGCGTGCCCGGAATTCTACCTGCCCTGCCGATTCCTGGGTGATCGCGGAGATATGTGATAGTATCGAGTATTCGTTTCGCCACTTGCACAGCTGCGCCCGGATGATCTTCCGCAATGTAGCGCCGGATTTCAATGAGGTCCTGACCCGCCTCACGTAGCCACTCTATTCGCACTTAGGGGGCTTCCTTTCTTTTTTCGAACCCCATGACTTTAACCATGCCTCGATGTCCTCATGAGGAATGAATTTGGCTCCCGGACGGTCTGCGATCTCCACTCTGCGCTTAATCTCTCCTATTTGCCATTCCTCTTGTGCAATGATCTGCTCAAGCGCGTGACTGACGAAATAGGACATTGATCTATCCGTAGCCTTCGCGAGCTTTTCAAGTCGTTCTTTGGTTTTAGGATCAATGCGAACTGTAATTGTCGTGCTCATTGGATTTACCTCCTATATGTAAGACATATTACACAGAAGCATACAATTAGTCAAGACCGTCGTGGACGCCTCTCCGGCCTATCTTAAATCATCTGCTTAAAAAGGGACCAAACATTATCTTATACGTCCGTGAGGTCAAATAGTTTCCACTACATATAAGTATGCCCAATCTTTGCTTTCAACAGCTTTAACTGTTCCGCTATCAATACAGTCAAAGGCACTTCCCTTGATTTGCATTTCTTGAGTGATGCAGGCAATGATGCATAGGTAAGCTGCATGAAATCCTCTATGACTGAACTCTGGACATTCAGTACCCTGGACGACTCCTGAGCATGGATAAATCTGTAATACAGCCAGTCCGCAATGTGGATATATACATAGCGTCTTAAGTGATTGCGCATAAGCGACGAAGTATCTCATTTGGTTTTTGCCAAATATGGAACTGTTCGGTAACTGCTGTAATAAGAGTTTCAAGCATGGGGAAATAGCGATTGTGAGT